>NZ_JBMDIS010000003.1:0-227311 GCF_057808775.1 Pseudomonas sp. FG86
GTGCGTCCTGCCAAGCGAACAGGACGAGCCGTACACGGTCAACGACAACGACCTCTGACGCTCTTAGCCTGGTCGACGAATCGATCACGAGACACACAAAACCGAAAGAGCACCACCGTGAAAACCATTAATACGAATTCCCACAGTGGGACTTTTCATGACTAGTGCGTCCTGCAAAGCGTACTGGGCAGGCCGTACAAGCTCAACAAGAACGAGCTCTGATGCACCCAGCCTGGGCGCTAACTCGATCACGGGCACACGAAACCAAAAAGGCACCACCGTGACAACCATAAACAGGAATTCCCACAGTGGGACTTTTCATGACTGATGCGTCCTGCCAAGAGCACTGGGCAGGACGCACACGCTCAACAAGAACGAGCTCTGACGCTCCCAGCCTGGGCGCTAACTTGATCACGGGCACACGAAACCAAAAGGGCACCACCGTGGCAATCATAAATACGAATTCCCACTATGGGACTTTTCATGACTGATGCGTCCTGCCAAGAGCACTGGGCAGGCCGTCCACGGTCAACGAGAACAAGTTCTGACCTTCCCAGCCTAGGCGCAAACTCGATCAGGGGCACACGAAACCAAAAGGGTACCGCCGTGACAATCATAAATACGAATTCCCACTATGGGACTTTACATGCTTGATGTGCCCTGCCCGTTGATTCGGGCAGCCCGTAACAAGGTCGACAAGAACCACACAGACGCCCCTAGCCTAGGACGCCGATTTGATCACGTGAGATGCAGAACAGCGAGGCCGGCTGCACTGACAAACAAAGGTTGGATTCCCACTATGGGACTTTTCCTGTGAAGGGACTGACCTGATAAATCGGCAAAAAGAAAAAATCACCTGAACAACGCATGCAGAGATTCCCACTATGGGAACAAACGAGGGATACTGACACCCAATAGAGATGCGATAGGTAGCGGAAATAAAAAATAATGGGAAGACGAAAACAGACGAAAGGGCGGTAAAAAGATCGGATATGTTGCATAATCCCAAACAAGATGTATGACATACCGAGTACTACATCGACCCATTAGGAGCTCTCATGGCCTCACCAAAAGCCAAAACTGCAGAAATCGAAACAGTCATTATTGCAATCGCCAACCACAAAGGCGGGGTAACGAAAACGACAACTGCAATCAATTTGGCGGATAACCTGGCAAAGCTCGACGAGAATTGCACAGTAGTGCTTATTGATATGGATCCACAGGCGAACGCATCTCAACACATTGGCGTTGCGCACCCGGCAAAAGTTTCCCATAACCTAGCCGAGTTAATGCTGAACCCAACCGCAAATATTGCGGCGTTCATCTTTGATGAAACACATGTTGAAGGCGTAAGTCTCATCTATGGTTCGATGAGCCTCGAAAACGTACCGGACATCATCCGGCACGAAGCTGCACGCCCAAATGAGGTATTGAAGGAAAGAATTAAGCCGCTGATTGGCAAAGCTAATTATATTATTCTCGATTGCCCGCCAAATTTAGGGCTGCTGACAATGAACGCCTTGGCCGCCGCTACGCACTACATTATTCCAGTTGAGTCGGGCGCTAGTTATGGTTTGTATGGACTGGCAGACCTCCAGTCTAGGATCACAAAAGTTAAACAGATCAACCCTGATTTGACCTTTCTAGGTGCGCTTCTTGCCAAACACGACAAGAGAATGACTCTTTGCCAAGAAACTGAAAATGATGCAGTAATTTTGTTTGGAAGCGTAGTTCCAGTTTATATATCGCCAACTACAAGAGTTAACCAATCAATTGCTAGAAAACAAACGGTTGGTGATTTCGACAAAAACAACAAGGTAGCGAAGCAATATGCAGAGCTAGCTGTGTATGTTGCAAAAGAAACAAAAGGGAAGGGGCTTAAAGCATGAGCCAGGCACAAAAAAATCCCACATCAAAAACAGCTGCAAAACCAGCTGCAAAACCAGCTTCTAAAACGACTGCCAAAACAGAAACCCCAGCGCCTCGTAGACGCCAAGGGCTTGGTGCATCGTTGGCAGGATCACTAGTTGCAGGCATGCAGGAGCACCAAGCAGCAATTGATGAAGCTGGCGACAGCCAAACAATGGTATGGACTGCACGTCCAATTGATCTAACGAGCATCGACCCAAATCCATACCAACCACGGATCCGTTTCATAGGAATTGAAGAGCTTGCGCAGCTGATAGATGAGCAAGGGCTCCAACAGCCAATCACAGTTCGCCCATATGGTAATAGGTATCAGATCGTATCTGGCGAGCGCCGTGTACGCGCCCATAGACACCTTGGTAAGACAGTTATTCTTGCACATGTGAAAAACATCACAGAAGAAGAAATGTCGGCTCTGGCGCTAGCAGAGAACCTTGGACGCGAGGATTTGACAGACTTTGAACTTGCTCGATCGTTGTTGAAACACAAAAGTAAGTTTGGCAGTAGTGTTGGTACACATGCTGAATTCGGCTTAACCAAAACTGTCTACTACCGTTTGATGGCATTCGAAAACCTACCGGAAGCTGTTAATACACTTCTAGAGAAAAAACCAGAGCTGATTTCAGGACTGACAGCGGAGAACACCGTTAAAGTAATTAAGAAGCGTATTGAAGAAGGTATTGAACCAGATCAATTACATAAAGCGCTTATTTCTATCGTACAAAAAGCGATTACTAGTAATACGCCACTTAAAAATTTGGCAAGCACTCTAGAAGCTAAATTCAATCAAAGCGGTTTAAAAATCACGCCACAAGCGATTGAATCGAACGGTGTAACTATGGGGCAGGTTAAGACCACTAAGACTCACTTCGAGCTGAAACTTAAACGTACCTCTTTTACTGAAGAGCAATTGAAGCAGATCGAAGAATTCGTCAAAAATCTGAAAACTGCCTAATAGGTCCCAATGTGAGCACTGAGAAACCAGACGAGCCCAGAACTCCTGATCTCTTCAAAAACGAAGAAACAAGCGAAGGAAAGACTGCTTCTTCCAAAAGAAAGCCTGGGGATGGTCTTCGTGCAGCAAAAGAAAGAGCAGCTGCCGTTCAAAAAGAAGCACAAAAAACAGCAGAAATACGTCTGAAGGCCTGGGGAGAGGAGGTCAGGGAAGCACCAAACGAAGCATTACGAAGCGCGTTATTCACGGCAAGGAACCGTAACACTCCTCGTGAGCAGATGAAAAATATCGAGGTAGTGTCCTACGGTAACTCAAGATTGATCTACAGCGGCGAAGAGCTTCGTCAAGACGATTTAGACGTTTGGTTCCAAGTAGTTCACCTGGCCAGGGAAGCTGAACTCGGCCACCCGATCTGCTTCAGCCCGCTGGCGATGAAAAAAGATCTGAAAATGCCATACGGTAAAAAACACACCGAACGGCTTAAAAACATTCTGACCAGGCTCAAAGCAACCGCCGTTGCAATTCATTCTGAGCGATTGGGCCGCGGGGTCGTTCTTTCTCTAATTCGGAAATTCGAATACAGCGACGACCTTGAAGAGGACAACACCGGCAGGGACCTAAGCTGGGTGATAGAACTAGAACCTGAAATTGCTAAGCTTTTTGGCGGTGGCTTTTACAGTACCAGGATTGAGTGGGAGCAACGGCTTTCCCTAAAAGGTAACCTCGCCAAATGGATGCACGGGTTTTATGCCTCACATTCAGAGCCATACGATCTTAAGGTTGAAACGCTCATAAAGAGTGCCGGATCGAGAGTCTCATCGATCGGCAAGGCAAGACAAATGATTCGCGAAGCTCTCGACGAGCTCAAAAGATCTGGATTTCTCCTAGAAGGATCAATCGACGCCAAGGACAAGGTCGTAGTGAAGCGACGTAAGAACACGACATCAGACCCCGCATAAGCGGGGTTTTTTTTGCTCACAAAAAATAAAAGCCTGATTAAGGCGTAAGCCAGGATCGAGAAAAACACGAGTTGCCCACTGGTAATCCACCGCGTAGGTAACGGATTAAGGGGTAACAGCGGCAAAGACCTACGCCGCGACGGAAAAACTGATTAAGGGGTAAAGAGTGAAACACCACCACGCACGTTATGGCAGGGGAGGGGATACGTTTAGAAATCACACAGAAATGAACGCAAGCCACGTTATACGCGGCCCTCAGGAGGGCGCAGATAGGGCTTAAAGGGGAGGGGAGGACCAGTATGATCTTGAACTTTTTACCTCATAATCAGTGCGAAAAAGCCTGTCGTTTCACTGAAATTCGCGTCAGATGCAATCAAGAAAAAAGCTATATATATCAATAGCTTAGGTTTGTTTACCCCATAATCAGAAGGCATACCCCAAAGTCAGTTGGCCTTACTCCATAATCAGACAAAGCGTAAAAAAGATAAATATCCTTATATATCAATGACTTGCAGTCGATATCTAAAGCAGGAAAGAGGCTAAAAAGCAGGCTTACCTCATGATCAGGTACGTTTACCTCATAGTGAGGTACGTTTACCTCATGATCAGGTATCAAAACCTCTTAGTGAGGTAAGAGAACAATCGTTGAAAGCCTTATAAATCAAGGGCTTCAGCCATATTCTTGAGCCCTATAACCGCTCTTAACCGCTTTATAACCGCTTTTAACCAGAAGGGGTCTTTTTTCAAATTTTTAAACGTAAAGCGCAAGCTATTGGAGACCGTGAAGTAGCCGGCCTGTTGTACCACGTAATAGAAGAAGGCACGTCTGAGTGTCAGCTCGCGTCTGAAGGGACAGAACCTTCATGCCAATGACACCAAGGTGAAAAACTTTGTCCGGAGAAATAGGAATGCTGTGGCCAATTTGACCCTCAGTCACGCGTAAGTACAAAACCCCCTTATCAGACTGGTTAGCCAAGGAAAGTGATTTGTTTTTTTTCGGACCATGATTTCTTAAATCAAACGTCGGAGTGATACCGAGTACCGCGCACATGAGCTGAGGCATCTCACGATCGGTCACCTGGATAGCGATCTTGTTCTCCCAATCAAATGAATCCCTTGAGGGAACACGACCAGCGATGTCGACAGCAAGCACGAACACACCACCACGGTTGGCCACAATCTCAAATTTTGCCGAAGCAGAAGCGCCATAAACATGAAAGCCATCTACAAGTTTCTCAGTCACGGAACACCTCAATATTTGTTACGTATGCAGGGTAGGGCAGGTACGGGTCAGGGCGAAAAGCGAAAGATTCTTTTCCTGCTGATAAACGCAAGACCTTTCCCAAATCTAAACAGAGCAAGGCAACTGGAATCACAGATAAACAGTCACTAGGAATTGAAGGCTTACACAAGCAGTAGATCGCCGAGATTTTCAGCTCCAGCCCAGCGCCAGGCCCAGATCCAAGTGAAGGTGGTGCTATGCAACATGATCACCAAACATCTCGGTGCCTAGTGAACAAATTTACAGGAGAGCGTAAACACGCAAGCCCGAAAACCCGAAACAAACATGTTGAATAGATACAAGCAATCGAACGATTACGGGAGGTAATGCCAAAAGCTCATCGAGCTCAGACTGGGTGATCGAATGACATCCAAAGCATCTTCATGGATCAAGGATCCTGAATACCGCGGTTAGAGCGAAGCAACTGTGCTCATTGGGGCTTTAGCGTAAAGAAGCAGGGCTGCCAGACCAACGAGAGTCAGGCAACCATTACCACGGACCACATCATAGACCGCAAAAAAGGGTCGGGCCGGCTTGCACAATCGCTGGCCAGCCAATCGGTGAGCCGTGGCGAACATCATTTTAAGCCGACAGATAGAGGTAAAAAACTGAGGAAGAGAGTCAATGATAAAGGGCAGGAAACAGACAAGAAACCGACCATCCAGGAACACCACCCATTAGCATGGGTGCAATAGATACCCGGTAGGGCACTGATTATCAGCAAAACCGTCGACAGTGGGTTGTATGATTTAACCAGGTAACACAAGCCAAACTCGCTCCAACTGCAGATCCTCTCGAAGCTAAGTCGGCTCCAGCTTGATGCCGGGACGTTGGGCATCAACATTCGGCTACATGGCGAATTGTTGCTTAGTAACCAACGCAGGCAAAAACGCGATCCAACCTCGAACCAGGGCAACCATGGCGTTGCCAATGCAGTACCAGGAGCCCAGTCCACGGTTCTCTTCACAATCGACAACCGGTCGACAATCGAAAATCAGTGCATCCAGAGGAAGAAACTCACCAGGACGCGCTTAATCTATACCACCCCTGCATTAAAGAAACGCGCTAAACACAAATCCTTCCCTTCTTCGAACTCTGAAAGACCGCCACGGCCTTCCTCTGAGCCCGGTAGACCTACGTTAGTGCAGGCATGCGCGGGGTCACCATACCCCCGTACCTGATCGGCCCGCGTAGCGCGCGATGGAAGGTAAGCGGAAGGCTAAATGGATGGGGAAAGGAAGGTAAAGCGGGCAGCCCCAGTGGGGGAGTGCGGCTGTACAGGGAAAGTCGGGGGTGAAAAAGGCACACCACTATGCAGGGGTGGTATAATTATGCAAACACCATGGAGGCAACCGTATGTACGAAGACGTCGAGCGGGCTTACCAGCAACTAGTGAGAGCTGTCACACGCTTCAACGCGACATGGCCATCCCTCGTTGTACGAGGCAAGGTGTGGCGCCTGCCTGTGCTGCAGGAGCAACGGACCCCCGACATCATTGACGTGTCAGAGGTTGCTGATGACGAAATCATTGAGGTGACACTGGAAGCAATTGGCACGTTCGAACGAGATCTTGGCCAAGCACCAGGAACAGTGATGCGGCTGCCAGGCTATTTCCAACTAAGCGAATCGGTTTTGCCGCTCGCGCTGGAAATCAACACAGCCAAGAAAAAAGTGCTCGACGCGATCGAGGCAGTACGAGTCGCACAAAATCTAACACCCGAGATGCGGCCGCGAATTATGCGCAGGGCGCTCGGTCCGGGTTTCAGCACAAAGCAATTGCAGAGAACACTCCACGCATTCGACGGAGCTCCGCGGCGGATCTCGTTCACGTGGGCTGGCCATACCACAGGGAACGAAAAGATTTCGGTGGCAAAGATTCGGCTTCAGTTAATCAACGAATCAGAAGCCCGTGCAGCAAGTGAAGAAATTCCTGTCCATGACACTCCAGAGTATCTCGACCTACGGGCGATCAATCACCTTGCCGATACCGAAGTTCTGATCAAGCATAAAAGCGTTGCTCCTCATCCAAGGTGCATTATCTGGTTTGGTGAAAAAGGCGAGAGGTGGGACGCGACGATCAAAGCGAACCTTCCCGTATTTGTTCTAGCCGGCGAGCTTGAAATGAAGCTCAGCAAGCTGAAATCATTCAACAAGGCAGCAAGAGGCGAAAAACGACGCGACATTAAAGCGAGAGATGAGGTATGGCCGCAGCGGGATATCTACATGCCAACAGCGGGTGGCCAAGCCCCTGTCCAGGAGAAGCATGAGGTCGACGACCAGGTGCCCTCAACGTATCGGTTGAGCGGCGTGATTTACCAGCGTCAGTAGGGTTGCAGTTTAACGGGGTAGGGTAGGATCTAAGTAAGTCGAAAGGAGAATTTCATGAAAGCAATCATCGCTGCCGAAACGAAACGAGCAGAATCACTGATCGAAGGGTTCATGGGCCTTCCACCTGAAACTGTGGACTTGGCCACCTTCAATGCCGCCGTGCTCCAACAGGCTCCGAAGGAATTCGTTAAGGCAGTCGAAGCAATCCAGCGGATCTCCGAAAAAGCTGCCCCAAGCCAGAATGATGCAGCCTTTGCCGTCAACGTAGTTGATTTGATGGCCGAGTATGCGCAGCGCCCTAAGATGTCTCCAGCAATCGAGCCACTCTGGAAAGCTGAACATCTAGTGCGTGAGTCAGGTCTGGGTTGGACTCTTCGGCATCTGCTTGCTGTAGCGCTTTCATTCGGTGGCCTCATCGCCGGCGCCAGCCAGGATATGTCAATGAATGCGCAGGCCTATGCTTACCTTGCACTGATTTTCGCAGTTGGGTCGGGAGCCTTGCATCTGACCCATGGAAGAGACCCTGAGGTAAGGGTGCCACTGTTTGTCGTTGGTAGTTTGATTGGCTTCTGCCTTCTGACCGCTAAATTTAGCGCAGCTGTAGGATTTCTTGCGTTGCTAGCCGTCTCGGTAATTTTCATGCTATCGAGCCTAATTGGCCTCATGAGTGGAGCGACAAACAAATCGAGCACTTACGAACCACAAATGCCTCAGCAGGTGGAATACAACCCTTATGTAATCACTGAGGGGAATGAAATGTCGGAGCCCATGAGACAGCTCAAATAAAAAAACCGGCCATTAGGCCGGTTTTTTTTGCTGCGCTGTGAGCCTTTTACTGACCCGAGCGCGGGATACTCAAACTCATTCGATCTGTAACCGAATCACGATCGTTTAACGTACGAATATCCGCGAGCTGTGCTCCTGACCCGTTATCGTGCAAGCCAGCTTGAATCAGTTGCTGGTACATGCCGTCACGCAAGTCATGGTCCATTCCAACCGAATCCGCATAAGCGTCCCAGTGATCTTTGGAGTTGTCACCGAAACCACCAACACGCGCAGTCGCAAAGACTTCAGCTTGCGCGTCATTCAACCCCAGGTGGCGGCCTTCCTCAAGGTATTCCTCCCTGTTACCTCGCATCCCAAGTGTGCTACCAATGTTGTTGGTGATACCAGCAATCCCCCCGCCGGAGGACTCCCCAAAGTCATGCACGTCCTTGGCCAGGCCACGAATGCGACTCTCGGCTTGATCAGCGGCAGGTTTCATAGCTGATTGGCCGTACACCTGTGCGTCGTTTTCCACCACCGGCTGCATGCGCTGGTACTCACCACCAGGATTGGAATTATTAATCGCAGCATCTTTCCTTCCAGCGAATGAAGAATTGAAGCTGGACGTATCAACAGAATGGCCAGCACGCTGCGTTTCTCCCTCGAGGTTACCGGGGGCAGGTGCTCGAAGATTTGCATAGCGATCGTAATCAACAGCTGGACCGTCAAGCGACGAAAAATCACCATGCTTAGCAAGTGTCATTAGAGCAGCAGCAGCGTCAGCTCGACGAGGATCAAGCATTGTGTTGCTCAATTGGCGCTGATGCTCCTGGAACTCTTCACCGTACTTGTTCATCGCATCGGAAACGACAGCACCATCGCGACCCTCACCAACAACCTTACCTGCCCAGGAATCCAATTTAAAATTCTCACTGTAGCCGGCGGACCGCACAAAGGATTCAGCTTGTTGGAACGCCTTCTGATCGGATAGCGTTTGCTGAGCTGATTTAGAAAGACTCTCCTGATCTGATTTGGAGACACCAGCTCTCTCTGAATGGTCAAAATTTTGAGCGAGGTTATAACCCTGTGTACGATTCAAAGAGTTGGCAATTCTCTCGCCAAGAACGGCTTTTACCGCATTGTTAACGTTCTCTGAGCTGTTCATGTTGTCAGATCTGGACGACTGACTGGTATTGGATGCATCCACACCACCGCTAACACCCACCCCAGCACTCCCTCCAGTTCCGCCTGGTGCTTCGGCCTTAGCACTTAGCCCCGCGGTACCAGAGGCGCCGCCACGCAAAGCGACACTGGCAATGCCGGCCTCAATTTGAGTCGAGGAGTATCCTTGCTGCCGTAACTGGTCGATACCGGCTTGAAAGCCAGCATCGCTATTCATACCAAAGGAGCTCTGCAAACCACGGCCAACTGCTGCCTGGTCACCGATGCTGTTTGAACTGTCAAGTTGACGGCCGTAGGCGCTGGTAAGTTGTTTCGAGAAACTTTCAGCGGAAGCTTCGGCACGAGTGCGCGTGCTGGAGAGCCCCTCGCTCATCATTGAGCCTACCGAAATATCGCCGCGTTGATTTTCTGAACCATTAATACGCAGACCTTTGTCGTAATCACTGGTAGCGAAAGGCGTCGTCTGAAGCCCTGCTGCAGGCGTGATGACGTCTGGAGAAGCTATTTTTTCGTTGATCTGATCGGAACCGTTCATACGCCCGGCGATACCAGATGCAGCGATGGCGGTTCCCGAAACAAGAAACAAGCAGATTGCTGGCACTGACGACGCCATCAGGCCTGCAACGCCAACAGCTTGCTCAAGGGCTGGCTGCATTTGCTTCAGCATCTCAAAAGATACAGCCGCACCGCCCACGTCAAATGACGAGGTATTCAACAACCCCTGCATCACCGACGCGGTGGAGGAAACCGTATATAAATTCACGATGGACAGCGCCGGCATCCACAGCACCATCCATGCGAGCAGCATCATGTACTTACCGATTAGGCTAATGCCAAAACCTCCCATAGCAATTAAGAACGCCATTAGGGGGGTGATCGCATAGATCAAACCTTCAAAGAACGTCATAAAGGGCCGAACGTACTTCGTGAACATCGTACCTTCTGCTGCCCACTGAGTGTTTTGCTGAGCTTGGGCCTGACTCATCATCACGGCATAACTACCCTGAAGATCCTCAACCGCCTTTTGACCAGGTGCTTGAGTGAAAATCGGGTAAAGGATAGAAGCCATCGTGAACGCGCGGGCATCCATCGAGGAAAGGTTCAAAGCATAAAGAGCATCACCGATCCGTGTGGTGACGTCATCACCACTCACTACCTTGCCTGGACGCTGGAAACCGGCCGTAGCCACTTCCTCCATCACGTTGTCAGCTGACGAATTGGTAGCAGAGACCAAAGCGCTATGAGCATCTGAACAGCTCAACGTCCGGCCGCCGGCGGTGCCATCAAAAATTTGTGTGTAATAGACGTTGCTGGAGAATTTCGCTGATTGCATTGGATCGTTGCTACGAGCGACATTCGCATAAACCGTCATGTCGTCCCCCATGCCGGCGAGGGTGCATTCGCGAAAGTAATTGGACCAGGATGAAAGTAGGTCCTGATTGACGGTACCACCGTTTGTAAAAGCAGGTATCGACATCAAGTTGCCCGTCACCGACCGAACTCTCATAAGAGTCTCGATAGGGTCAGCAAAACCATAATTTGTCATCGAAGGTGTAGAGAACGCCTGCTCCATCAGGTGAGTGATGTTGTAGCCGACGTTGGAGATGGTCGAGCCAACCATCAGCGGCCCCAACGGAACATTGTCTACGACCGTGACGGTGCCGTCATAGACGTCTTCGATGATTGCGCGTCCGGAAGGACCATACATTGCCAGATAGAGGATTAAGCAAACGCCAACCTGGTGGAATGGAATCGCCTGATTCTTATAAACAGCCTGGAAACCAAGAAAAAGGGCGCCAATCAAAAAACCAATTTTGGCCAAAGACTCAACATCACCGGTGCCGCAGATCATGGCCACGGCATTTAACACCTCTTCAAGGTAGGAGGCTGAACCTACCGAATAGATAGTGAACTCCATTACTGAGCCCTCACAGAGCGATTTCCCATAGTCGCAATAAAGTTCGGAGGCGGTATAACTTCCATGCGGACAGTCCAGTCCTTATACATGTCATTATCGTTACCGTATTTAGCTTGAAGTGCCAGATGTTCCGAGGTTAAACGATCACGTGCATCGACAATAAAATCTCGACTCTTCTCGCCTAATTGATCAACCATTTTCCCCCGTTGAAGCACAGATTCAGCGGTATTAATGTAGGACGATGTGAGCGAATAAGCCCCTTCCAAAGCAAGCATTTTGGCGTGTGCGGCGACAAATCCTTTAGCCATCGACTCACTTCGCTGAGCAATGCGTTGAATCATCGCGGAGAAACCAGCTTTCTGCAGTGCGCTAATAACAGCTACTTCATCTGCATTGAAAGAACCAACATTGGTTGCCCACTTATAAACGATACCTGGAGAGTTCGAATTGCCATTGAATGACTTAACGATCTTTTCGGCAAGACCATCGAATGCAATTTGCTGGCTCTTGATCTCCATGCATGCAGCTTCATCTGCAGAACAGTCGTAGATCGAGACTTGTTCTTCTTTTTTCCCCTCTACAATATCTTGCAGTGTAATACCCGTCGGACCGAAATACTGGGTCTCAGGGACTTTTCCCTTACCGTCTTCGGAATCAGTCAGAGACTTGATAATTACGGTGCCCGTAAAAGACATGATCATTTCATCAGTCTGCCTTGAACCGTATGTGAAGAAACTTCTTGCACCATACTGCTCCATGGAGCACCAGAGAACGTTACCGATATCTTCGCAGGACTTAAAATGCCCAGCATCATTTTGCTGTTCTTTAGGAGATTTCGAAGTCAGGCTCCCAGGCATAAGAGAAGCAAACGCATCGCCCACACCTGAAGTAACGTTGATGTTGGCAGCGCGCATTGTCTCCTTGGAGGTAAAAGAACTGAATGCGTCAGTTACCAAACCTTGCGCTAGTTGGCAGGAGTTAGACATCAAACTGTTGATGTCCTGCATAACCTCCTGAAGATTCTGAATAACGTTATGAACCGTAGGCCCCATAGCATTCAGTGCAAGCTTGAATGCGTAGCCAGATGCAACGCCGACAGCGTTCGACGCAACAGATCGAAGCGACTGAACGAATTGCTGTGCATTGATAAACGAGAAAGACCCCGCAAACATATCGATCCCACCACAACCTGCCTGAAATGACGGTGGTCTGAACGAGACAATGGGTGTGGTTGAGATCTTATTGCGAACTCGTAAGGAGCCCCCTGTGATGACGCCTCGTGTGGCAGTCTCATAAGCACCAGCGTCGGTAACGTTCGACATCGAATCAAACATCGAATCGAGTTGAGACTGTATATCCGCGTGTGCACCAAGCGGCGCTAAACCCAATAGCGCTGCAAGGATTAAGGTATTACTCTTCAGTCTCATTGTGAGGCTCCCCATCAATAGCCTTGCGTGCCAATTTCTTTTTCATTGCTTCGACGAATTTCTCAGGATTATTCAGAAGATCTTCGTTAATGCCATCGTTATCATCCAGTGACAGAAGACCGTTATCGAAGAACGGCTGCGTGCTATCGAACGTCTTTTTATCAATTAGACCTGTATCGCGCGCAGCAATTAATATCCGATTAAATAAGACGTCTAGAGTAATTGCGCCATAGCCGACTATTTCAGTCTTGTTAGGAGGAATAGCAAGCGCTAAAGCCGGAGTTTGGAACACTTCGAGTTTTTTAGACTGGCCGTCGTCGATGCGGTAATCAGGAAAAGCGTTGTTATCTAAAGGCTTACCATCCACCGAGACTGGGATAATATTGATTCCAGTAGACGTTGTCAGCGATTGCAAGACACTGGCTTGTTCAGCACAGAGAATGCAGTTCGATTTAAAGAAGAAAAATAGCCCAACCTTGTTACCAAGACTTCGAAGTACTTTGTCTTTATTCGATGTAACTTCCCGGTTTAGAGCATTTGCTGCATAAGTTGCAACTGGACGTCGACTATCCTCATCCAGGAATGGATCCTTCATGATTACTCTCGACGATGCTTCAGAGAACTGTGAAGCTTTGTCCATCATGACGCGCTGCAAATAATAATATGCCTGAACGTTAGCATCGGTCGGGTTATCAATTGCTCGATCACGATAGACAGGGAGATTTTTCTTAATCCACGCCACGCTGAAAACCTCCGGACCTTTTGGCGCAGGAGGTTCTTGTTTTTCCGGCTCTTTCTCTGGAACCGGGGCAGGCGGAGGAGGGGGTGGAGGCTTTATGGGTTCCTCAGGAATCTCCTCTGGGGGATCTTTGTACCAAAACCAGCCTTCTGCTTTGCCCTTATAAAAGCTTTCACTTCCCGCTGATGGCAGAGAAGGTTCTTCTTGAGTATCCGCATTAACGGAATTAGTAATCGAAATTAACAGAGCCGAAGCTAATGCTAGTGAAACCCGCATATTCAACTTCCTTGCCCAAGGTAAGTGGCGACAGCAGCAGTTCCATATACCCAGAATCTGCCCTTTTTTTTGCGTGCTGGGTTGATCACCTTCACCCACGCCAGGTGTTGATATTGAGCATTGCCAATTTTTTTCCTGAAGTAATTTTCGGAATAATTAAGCTCGCGAGAAACCTGTTCGCTCGTCATGTAATCGCCGTAGAGGCTAGACAAGCGCTTAAGGGTTTCTTCAAGAAGTTTTTCGTAGTTTATGGCCACAACCGCAGCTGAGGACTGCTGTCCATGGTCAGACGTGAGTTGAAGCATCGCAGCACCGCATTGTTGATCTGATGCCTTAATGCTATTGACCGAGCTCCTTTGATGGAGGCCAATTGGCCCCCTGCTGGGGTACGGAACGAGTCAGGTCTTTGTTGTCTACGTTACTGTGTACGCTTTGATACTGGATCAGTCCTGCCACAATCAGGCTCAGGGTAGGGCTAAAAATTGGGAATTGGACATTAATCGTCTACGTTATATCGATCAGAGGCGATTTCTAACAAGAAGGTGGTGAGACGCGTCTCCAGGCTCAGTCAGATGAGATAGACTCTAAATTTAATGTCTACGTTATGCAGGAAAGATGAGATGGCCAAATCGAAGGTAGTGGAGGCCGAAATCGTTGCTGAGCACGAACGCATGGACGGCGGTACCGACATGTTAGTGAAGTGCACCTTGATAGATTCTCAAATCAAGTGGCTTGCTTACCGATCGACAATCGATTCTGCATGCGTAGTCCATCAGCACATTAAGCGAGATCAGGGGAGGAGGGGGACATGCCTCAATACCAAGCCTGCACCTGTTCCTGTCGAAAGCATTGAAAGGAAAAGAACCTTTCGATCAACGACCCGAACAGCGCTGACAACCGCCACGTATGCCTTCAAAGCTGAATACTCAGACGCCCTCACTGATTATCTTCTTCTGAAAGGTGACGATGAATATGCGCGACAACACATCGTCAACCTTAAAAGGGTATGGCGCATCCACGAGCTATTGTGGCCTAAAGAAAAAGGTCATGACGGTGGCAGATTCCTAGCTCGTCTTTCCTGCAGCAGGAATGACAGTTATGGCTTTGCAACCACACAGTTTGTCCTTGAGGCAGCCCCGTTTGGCCAGATTGGCCTTCGGAGTCTGGATCCCCGCGGTTACTCACCAGAACCTGAATATGACAAGAAAATAATCGATGGGATTTCTAATGCTCTGCTGCAAGACAATCAACGCATTCTTTCAATGCTCTTGGTTGACCTCGAACGGGGAATTGAAAACGCCAGGGACGCACAAATTGTGTTCGACCGCCGGCGGAAAGAACTCGGTGACGGATTTACGTATTTCGACCTGCAACGGCCAAATTCAGTGCGACAAAAGGGCGGTGATCATGAAGCCCGATTGGAGGTTGTCCATTCCTACGATGGACGACTAGCGCAAGCATTCCTGATGAAAAACGACGAGTTCTGGTTCGTTCTACTCGTCACGCGCAATGTTTTTGGCAAGGAAAAGATGGCCAAGATCACAGGGGGCAACGGGCATTACAAGGAGGTTGTATTCACCACTCCTATTGAAACTGCGCGACGTTTACTTGGCCTGGCATCATCAGAGCAGACCGAAGCAGAAGCGAGAATTGAGCTGCAAAAAACGGTTGATCGTGATTTCCAACGATTGCTGACCGATCATAGCTCAAGGGCTTTAATCACCATCTGCGAAATTGCTGAATTAGATAGCGGTGGTGCTGCAGCCTTCTACTCGGTCCTGCCATCAACGCCAATGAGTTTACCGGCTAACTGCCCCCGGCCGATCTATCGCATCAAGGTTCTACAACCTAAAGACTCCAAATATGGCACCAAGAAGCTCTACAGCCTCACGACCCTTCCATCAGGCAGAGATTCATCCGCATTCAATGGAAAGGCATCTACCGATTTCCTTACTTTTTTGCGGGATGCAATCACTCCGAGTCGCTACAGCGAAGCCATTAAATACCTTCAGGACAACGTGTTCCATGATGACCCTGGATACCACGAACTGGACGAAGCTTGCAGTGCGTGGAGCATTCTCACTGCCGGCCGTACGTCGACAGCAATCGACGGCTTGGTATGCCCGGTGGGTGCACCAGTTCTTGAGCGCCTTGGTCAAATAGCTGTTGATCGAGAACTTAACAAAATTCGACAAGGTATCGAGGATGGCTACTGGGAGAAGGGATATCTTGAGGAGTTCATCGCCAAGTTAGAAAAACAGAAAATCCTCCCACCAGAAATTAATGAATGTGTTGAGTTCCACACAAAGCAGCACACCCGTAACGTAGACAATATTTTATCCCTCCCTCCGACAATCAAGAAGCGAGGTCGGCCCCCAAAGGCTTGGGACAGCGATGAAGCGAAAGCAATTGCTCGGCGGGAGGCGAAAGCCCAGTGGGCTAGAGATGCTCGAGAGGCTGGTAAGCTCAAAGAACCAAAAGAACGAGTCGCAGCTAGACAAGCACAGTGGCGCAAACGTAATGCAGACCGCGAAGAGTAGCCAACGGGCGCACGGGCGCATCAGCCATTTTAATTAGTACCAGCCGATAAGGATTCTCAATGTTTGTTGGGCCCGACCAGTATCAGGACTGTATTCGCTCTATGGTTGCTAGCGAGGACCGGTTGGACGTCGCCGTGGCATTTTGGGGGAGGGGGGCTGATAAGTTAATTCATCCCAAGCGGGATAAACCACTCCGTATTGTTTGCAATCTCAGAAGTGGCGGAACAAACCCCGCGGTTATCAAAAAGCTGGTCGCTCGCGCAAAAAAAATAGAACACGTACAGATCCTTCAGTGCGATCGCCTTCACGCGAAAGTAATCGTTGGGCCATCCCAGGCAATCATCGGATCAGCGAACCTATCAGCCAACGGCTTAGGTTTTGAAGGGGCCGAACTCTCCAAATGGTTGGAAGCAGCAATCCACACTACCGAAGAATCGGAGGTCGGTTCAGCGCAGAAATGGTTTGAACAGCTTTGGGCATCGAGAGATACACGAGAAATAACCGACCAAGACCTGGTAGAAGCAGAGGAGGCATATAAGAAGAATCGTAACGGTCGCCCGGACTACGGAAAAAAGGGGCCTTTCTCTTTTACCAATTATTCGATCTCAGACCTCGAGGGACGCGATGCATTTGCGCTGCTATATACGTCGAGGCCTGGACCGGAGGCGGATGCTCGTAAGGACCAACACGACAAACAGGAACACCTTGAACATGCAAACACAGCTAGTGATGGGGAGGGGACCGAACGGTGGGCATTTGAGACATGGCCCGAATCTCTCGACACCACAGACAAGAATGAGTACCTGTGCGTTTTTTGGGACGATCGAAAGCGTCTAAGGGTCGACGGCGCGTGCCGCATGACAGATACAAAACTGAAATTCATCTACGAAGAGGATGGAAGCGATGGCTGGGTGGATCTGGCAAAGCCTGCGGCCACGCTGCTCGGACGCCGGCTTACAACCGGTGATTGCAGGAGGCTTACTACGGAAATCAGGCCAAGATTTGAGGCCATCTGGAATGCATCAGAGATGCTGGATGAGGACGCCAGGAGAATTCACCTTTCCATCCTTCTAAGCATTCTTCAATCTGAGAACACATGAGCAAGCCTACGGATTAGCAGCTGTATTAACTCAACCAAAGGGCTATTTAGTTGAGTTATCTTCTTTAGCTACTTTAGGAGGAGGGGATCAGTCTCTGTAGTGTATGGAATATCTACCAATAATCGATCACCTTTTGTTTTTATGAATAATCCAGCCCTGCAAACCAAATCATCAATAATTCCTGCTATTAAAAAAAATCTCGCTGTATCAGTCCATTTTCCAAAATCTTTAGCGATCTCCTGGCAAGCATCACCGAGCCTTTCGAAATACGGCAAAAACCAATGGCCATGCAGGGCTAACGCTGTTTTTTCCGAATTATGCCACGGTATCCCCAGGCCTTGAAGATTGCCGAGGTGATAGGCCGCGAACTTTAACAATGTGCCGTAACAACCGTATATTTCTCCTAAAATCTGCTCAACTGACTGATGCCTTCTGAATTCCAAAATCAGCTTATTAGATTGCTCATCGACTAAAGCCAAGTCGTTTAGAAAACTGTTTTCGTAGGATTCAGTTTGGCTTTCACCGAATGGCGCAGAAATCATCGTAACTGCATACTCATCCCAAACTGATAAAATAACTTTCCACTGAAGCTGCTCTAGAATCGGCCCATATTTAGGCCGTAGCAGTACATTTGGAAAGCATCGATCGAATGCATTCGTCACTTCAACATGACCACACTCATGAGCTAAAACATGGATTGCGTGAGCTCGACCCTCGGCATCGTCCAATTCAAGAAGAGGCCAAATGTGTCCTGCATTTACGACGATATGCGATTTCAGAACGTCGCCGCGCAAGACGGCAGGTGTCATGGCGACTCCGGCAACATGCGAGTTCGTAGCGGTCAATTTGAAGGTCGTTTCGTAACCGCGATCCAGTTCAAGCAGTGCCTGGTTGTAGTCCACAGCAATCGTGACGCCATCTAGGCCGCTTAGATCGAATTTGTTGCCTAAAGCACGAACAACTTCGCCGGTGATCGTAGCAAGACGAGTTGCTGAATCGGCGTCACTAAAACCTCTCGCGCTGATACCGAAATTTGGTGTCATGGACGTGACCTGGTTGAGGGTGTCAGCGGAAGTATCCTGCGAGTCATCCATGATAATTACTCCTTCGATGGTTAGAGCAGCCTGTGTGATCCAAACCGTTTCCGTCAAGGCGTACCTGCCAATTTGCTGCCGTTTGATTCCATGCCAGTTACCAAACACGCCTACCTGAGCGGTTTAGCACTACTGATGATCTAGGCAGATTAAATGAAAGGAAAACTGTCACTTTGCGTAGTATCATATGGCCATCATTTAACATAATGTTTATTATATGAAACGTAAGCATTTGTTTTTTCTAGAAATTTTTTAAATCTAGGAATTATTGCGAAATGCGCGTACTGATCGTTTTAAACAGACTTTAGCTTTCTATAAAATATCTTTTTCGTCAAGCTTCGTCGTCAATGGTTAAGATCAACGATCATCGATGCCTATCAGGAAACCCACTTGTCAGACTCGAACGAAATACTGAATCTTCTGGGACAAGCAAAAATCGTTGCGCAGAAATATCGCGCCCTCACAGGGAAGCCTTTGGGTATCACAGGCGAAGTTGCTGAATTTGAAGCTGCGCATCTTCTCGGGCTAACCCTAAGCGATGCCCGACAATCAGGCTACGACGCCACTGAGGTGCGTTCAGGGCACACATGGAAGATCCAGATCAAAGGGCGGTGTGTGACGTCCACTTCAGCTATGGGCCGCTTGGGGAGTATCGACGTCACTAAGGAATTTGATGCGGTCATGCTGGTACTGTTGGATTTCAACTTCAACGCGATCGCTATCTATGAGGCGTCACGTGACAAGGTTATTTCGAGGATCGCGGAGCCTGGTTCAAAGGCCCGCAACATTCGTGGCTCATTGGGAATTCAGCAATTCAAGTCGATAGCAACACTTCGTTGGAAGCGGACAGAACCTGCCAAACCTGCTTGCGGTTAGCCTCCAACAATTCCTGCCAAACTTCGCCGGCGACACCCTAGCTAAAGAAGATCGAGCAACTCAGATCCGTGAATCTGCTTGCCTGTCTCCATACTCACGAATTCGTCAAGGCGACCGATCAGGTTGGGCCCTTCAAGGGGTACATCGCGGCCGACGTGATGTACTGGAACACCTACCAATTGAACTGCAAGAGGAAGGCCGCGGTCATCGTAGGTGATCTGCCTGGTCTGTAGTCGATATACCCCCCCATTGGAGATTCGCTGTACGAAGGAGCTCTCGGAAAAGCCTGCTGCGCATAGCGCCCGTTGTGAAATGTTCTGCAGAATTACTGGCTGCCCTATCAGGTAGTCAACTGCTAACTGATCTCTATCAACCGAGCACTCGAAGATATCCTTCCCTGCTTCCCATGCCGTGGGGTCTGTGATTTTTAGCAGCGAGACTAGATCGTCCATAAACCGTTCAACGTGTTGCCTAAGCCTATCCATTTGCTATTCCGCTATGCCTGCCTTTGATACACCGTCAATGCGACGAGCGCGTCCTTGTTTTCTGTTGGTCGGACAACAATTTGCCAACCTGCTGAGTTGTTCAGGTATCGAACGCCATCTTGAGAGCTCCCATACCGCCGAGCCTTGTAACCCGCCTCCTTATCTGGGAGCGCTGCCTCCCGATCCGCATCCCGCACCAGGCGGCTCAATCTAGCGAAAACATTCTCCTCCTTGCACTCGCCATTGGTCTCGTCCAAGTACTCAACAGCGGAGTGATAGGTCAGGAAAATCTTTCCAAAAACTGGATTGTCAATTGAAGGCTGGGGTGGAGGTTTGCCATCCCATTTGACGCTGATACCCGGATGAGTTTCAGCTGTCCACCCTTCTCCCTTCTCAACCGATATGTCATGAAGACCGAAGAGTTGTGTACGCAGCGCATACGCATGCTGATACAGCTCCTCCTTTGAACTCGTGACCATAAGGAGGCGCTTTACAGCGCCACGTGAAACAACGATTTTCAGATTTCGAGATGTGCGCCCAGAGCCGGCAAGCTCCAGCCACACCAAGCAGCACCAGAGTCCGTAGATTTCAATAAAATCTAGCGTGTTCGGCCCGAAGTCACGGGACACGTGAATCTCAATCGAACGAAAGAACCGGTCATCGCCATTAAACAGAACTTGATAGACGCCTGGCTGCGCGGTTGCTGATGTGCTGACTTTGACGACTTTGAAGGTCATGTAAATTCTCTGTTGGACTCACTTCATGAGACCACGCTTATCGTACATTGCAATTGTAATTCTACAGACAGACGGTTAGCGGCGACAAAAAAAAAGGGCCAGCATCAGCTGGCCCTTCTCATTGTGGTTTCCGCAGCGCAAATCCGAGAGAGAATCTCGACTGCAGCTACAGCATATCGTCCCGTAACAGTGATACCGCCCTCCTCTAAGGATCTTGCATGATCCATGATGACGCGACGTGTCGATGGAACCCTGAACCGGCGAACCATCAACAGTCGGTAATCCGCCGACCCACCGATAAAATCGGCGGGTGGCGAGAAAGGACATGACTCACAGCTACCAGGATCAGTTACGACGACCCTTGGGTCGAAGTCGAGGCACTGACTCATGCCACCGCCCTCCTTCGCTTAGGGAAGCCCATACGGCCGAGCTGGATCAAAACATCATTCCAGTCGACAGATTTATCACCATCAGCGATAGGCAACGAAGGCATCATGATCTGAGCCTTGATACCTTTCTCCCATAGGCGCCGTTTTAGCTCCAAGGCTGCCTCTTCACCGCGTCCAGATCTGTCTTTATCAGCCCAAATCACCACCATCTTTGTGTTTGGTCCTGGTGTGAAACTTTCAAGCAATGTCGCATTAACGGTAGGAAAAACATCAATTTCCTGATCCATACCTGTCTCGATTGCCCAAGCAGTTTCTAGCCCCTCACACACATGGACAACCTCTGCATCCATGTTGCCGATGATGATTCCACCTCCCGTCACCAACCTATCGGTTGGATACGAGCACATCTTTTTTGAGCTCTCCACCGGCGCCTTCAGACCTTTATCAGTCAGAAAATACCTGTGAAGCGTTATTGGCACTCCATCTCTGGTGACCTTTGCCACGATTCCGGGAAACTCACCCTCAAACTCCCCGTCTTCGTTGTAGCTGGCCAGCCTTGGATGAAACCTCACTACTCGTGCAGCACCTGGCTTGTCCCAGCAAAGAATCTTTCGACTTGCTAGGTAAAGTCGCGCCGGCTCTGCATCGGTATGAGTTAAAGGTAACGTCTCCGACCAGATCTGGTTGAGCCGTGATCGAAGGTATAGGTTTGAAGCCCTTTCCTTCTCCTCAAACTCTCTACGTCGCTCATCAAGCTTGGACTTGTTTTCGCGATTGATACGCTCCTGTGCATGCTCGTCGTCAGTTGAGCGGATGCCCAGTTCATCTCCGACCAATGCAACAGCATCTGCGAAATCAATGCGCTTAAGCCATTGGAGAAGTGCGAAACCGTCCGGAAATAACCCGCACGTATTGCAAACACCTCCACCTGCCTCCGCGAACGGAATTTTCTTGTTTAAGAACCTGAAACCATCACCACCCCGACTTGGTTTTCCATGGACGGGGCACCGGACGTGACGGCCAGGTTTGTCGAATGCACGAGTTTCAATCTCGGGGCATAGGCTCTGTAGTATCGAATCCCATCCCTTCTGCTTCGCTGCATTACGAACAACCTCTGCTTTTAAGTTTCTCATCATGTACCTCCAGAAAAGCCCAACTCGGGACTTCCCAAAGCCTCCGACACGGGAGCTTGGGGAAGCCCCGAAGCCGGGGGAAAAGTGACTGGAGGTACTCCGCCCCAAGGGGGCCAGAGACCCCCATGGGATTGTTTTATGCTGCTTGCCGCAATCGCGGCTTAAGAAGTTTGGTGTACGTTTCTCGAGCTTCGACTATTGCTTCACGCACCAAAGACCGACTGTGTGGACACAGCCCAGAGATTGACGAGTCCCTTGAGAACCCTTCAAAAACACTCATGGCCAGAGTTGAAATTTCTTCGCCATCATCGTCTAGCATCTCGATTCGAACCTCTAATCCGAGCGCTTCGATTTTTCCACACAGGACTTCCTGTATGACCAAGTCGAGCTCATCGGTGGAGGTTGCTTCACCAAAAATGTCATAGCGCTCGTCTGAGAACTTATAGACTTCGACTCTGAAATTTCGCCTTGAGAAGCGTCGAATCAGTTTTTCCTCACTTGGATAGGCCTCTATGATTTTGTAGCCCAGTGATGCGAGCTCACTGCCGGTATCGACAATGTCTGCCTCCAAAGCCTGAACCAGACAGTGGAAAGCTACCCGCTGCGCTGCGCCACCCAACTCGTGTGCCTCAGTGAGCTCAACGCATTTAGCGTCATGGCTTAAAGAGGTGGATCTTTCATGGACATAACGACAGCTACTGATCCGATTGATCGCAAGCTTTTCGTCAAGCTGGAGGCCTTTCCAAATCTCCTCCGAGTACTGTGGGACCAGCCGCTTGGCCAGGGTCACAATATCAAGCTCGCCGGCAAAGCTCGCTCCGTCACCCTGGCAGCTACTTAGGGAATAACGGATGTCATCCGTTGGATACCCCTTCGCTGTTAAGTGACGAGTCATTGCTGTTTTGATTGCATGATTCATAGACATAGAAGAACTCCAGTAATGGAGGCTTCTCACCCCACCGGGGCAAAAAGCCCCTGATAGGGATGGTCGGTTTTATTTATTGAGGCTGGAGAGGAAAGTCTCCCACTGCTGATTGCCGTGAGAAACAACCGCTCCGTCGTGAATCAGCACACGTCGTCGACCGGTGTAGCCTCGATCGATCGCATATACCGTCTTATCAGCGGCGGCCGGATATCGACGCATGAGTCGAGAAACCGCCAGATTTTGTCGAAGAGCGAAAGCTCGGCGAACAACTTTATTTCTTCCGCCACATCTTGATACCGCTTCAGCCTCGACTCCCCTTGTGAGGGCTTCGGCTTCACCAAGAGTAAGATTCATGGTTTCACGGAGGAGCTCGATCAGTCTGGGAAATTTCTTCATTTTCCACCCGCCTTGGGCTTCGAAGGAATTCCACACAAACTGCTCATCAGATCAACAAAACGATCATCAGTGAGCGCATCAAGATGATGTCCAACCCGATTTATCGGCTTGGGGACAATAGGCTGCTGTGGTTGCTTGGGCTTATTGCTCATGCAGAACCTCCAGTGCCAGGCTGGAGCAAATCAAGGTCGAAATGCTTGCGAGATGGCCTTGGCCACGTACATGCCGTAACACGGGTAGACGTGGATTTTCAGAATTGATCATGAACACCTCCAGAATGGAGATGAAGTTCCGCCCCAATGAGGGAGGAACCCCATCGGGAGCGGCTGATGCCGAGTGCTGACTACGAGGGTCAGCTGCCTATCAAGAAGAAGCCACAGGGCGTCTTCTGGAATCTACTTTCGCAACACTGGTTTGCGGAAATAGACTCAAGACCTAAGGGTCTATCGCTTCAAGGAAGCGGTAGACCCCGGCCCAGATCGGTTTCACATGATGTCGAAAACGAAGTCGACAATGATGATGATCAAATCGAACATGGTGCACCTCATATTCAAGATGCAGAACCCACCCCAACAGGGGGTAAGACCCTGCAGGGTTGTGTAGCCCGAATGGGCAGTTAAGTGCTGCAAAGAATCGCGCAGCTTGCGATATCTCCAATCGCACAGGCGAGAGGAAGAATCTTGCTTTGGAAATACTGGTTTTCCAAAGCAATTCAGAAATCGGATATGACGATTTGCCTGCCGGCATGAGAGGTGCTGAGTCAGCTGTGTTGAAATATAGCACCAGGTATTGAGAGAAGAAAGCGGGGGAAAATCCCCCGCTTCTATCACTTACGCACTCTTTCGAACATCCACCATTTCAGCTTTCATCGCCCGGAGTAAATCCAAGCTATAAAGCCTCAACTCGGATGCAGGAACATTGCGACATTCCGCCGAGATCTGGTGAACCAACTCAATATGCTCACGAAGATGCTCCGTGGTAGTGATTCCGCGCTCACCGAGCCCTGCATCGATCTCCAGCTGAGAAATTCCAGCCAAAGCCGCCAGGTAGTGAGGACGATCTCTTCGATCCAGCAGAAGGGAATCTGCGAATCCCTCCTCCTCCCCGTTTGGGAACAACCGACGCTTACGCTGCTCGATGATTTCACGATAGTGTGAATACCGAAGCTGCAGATCATCAGTCAGTTTGTGGACAGGTTCATAATGCATAGGGCCTCCAACAGTTGATGCCGAGACCGCTCCCAATCGGGAGAGGCCCCGACTGGGTTTGCTGCAAACTGCAGCTGTAAATGCACCAAGGTGCGGTTTTTTACCAGGTTGCTTCCACAGCCTCGAACATCATATGAAGTCGAAGAAGCGGCTGCGTGAGAAGCCATTCTCTGGATTCACTGGTGTACTGGACAAGAAGGTTCACAAGGCGGCCGTGCTCATCGAGCTCAGCTTGAGTTGAAACCTTGACCAGTCGCATCCGACATTGAATGGAAAGCAATGTTTGCCTCTCAACCAACGTAAGAGTGTCTTCTGCGCTGCATTCAATTCCATTGGACATCATGCGCGCAACTCGTCCAGGCAGGGTCGCTGCAGCGGAATTCAAGCCTGCTGCTTCAAGCTGTTGAAAAATGTTCATAGGGACCTCCGGAAAAAGGAGATCTCATGCCCACAGGGGGATAAGAACCCCCATGGGTGAATTGGCGAATGCCAAAATGATTGCTGCATAGAGCTGCAGCTGACTATCAGCCTAGAAAACGCATTGCTTCCAGGTGGGATTCAATATCGACATCCGACAGAAGCTGCCTGAAAAATGTCGATATTGAACCCATCGAATTAGATGAGTGAAGAAATCAAATGAGAATCGACTGCCCTAGAGGAGGCAACCACAAACGGGGTGGAACCCGATCAGGAGGGAAAGAAGTTGCCCCTCGAAGAGGGGCAGATTTGAGCTATCAGCGGTTCTTTTTTGCTTGCTGGCGTACAGCTTTTGCGCCCACTACAGGTGCGAAGAAAATCGCCGGAGCAGCTTTGGCAGCAACGGCAAACTCAGCTGCAAAGCCTTTGACGAAGTCTACAAGTTGTTTCCGAACCATGATGAGCTCCTCGCTACGTTCATGATTTGAGCATACTCCTTGAGACTACGTCAGACAATGCAATCAGGCCCGCTTTGGGGTGTCGCCACGTGGTCCGTTTCTTTCACGCAACTTGCGCCATTGCTGAACCACCCCTTGAATCGCTCCACGTGCGGGAGCGAAATAAATCGCCGGCGCTTCAAGAGCCGCTTTGGCAAACTCATCGAAGCTATCAACGATCCAACTTGTATTACTCGCCATCCTTCATCTCCTTAAACGCACTGAGCGCCGTAAAGGCTAAATGTGAAAGAAACAAAGCACAGTCGACCATTAGGATGGTTCGTTCAAGCACTGAAAGGACGCTGATCGTGAACTCATCAACGTGATATTCCTTAAGTGTGTGCACGAGCCAGCCGAGCGCAACCGCGGGTGTAGCCACGATGACGAAGATGCCGCTCCCGATGATCGAGTGCGCCGCGAAATGAGCCAAAGGCGCATACCACGGTTTCTTGTGCGGAGACGAATTGTTCTCCATAGGTACCTCCATAGAAGATGCAGGGAGGTCACCACCCCACAGGGATGGATGTCCCTGCGGATTTTGGAATGCTGAAGAGAAAGTGCTCAGCTTCACTACTCAACCTGGTCACATGACCGGGCAGAAGATTCTTTGTTACCAGCTAAAACCACTTTGGAAATTGTTGAATTTCCAAAGTGGTTTCCGAATCAGCAGCCTAGGGCATGCGCCCTAGGATGCGATCAGATCCTGCCCTTGCGGAGAGGAAGTGCTGCAGTGCAATTGTGAGTTGGACCGCGGCGGATTTGAAGCAGGAAAGCCTAAGAGTCGAGTCTTGAAACACTATCCACCAGGTTGATGGTTGTGTTCTTCAACAGTACCCATAACGCTACAGCGGGTGCCCAGTAACCAATTGAAGATTGCTTGACGCCACGCTTGAAGCCACGGATGAAGTTATCCATTGGCGAATCCCTCTGTATTTCCTGTTTGTTTGGTAGGCGAGCTCGAGCCGCCTCATTGAGTCAGACTCAGCCACGCAGCTCTTTGCATGCCTTCCAGGTAGAAAAAAGCACCCACCAAGAAACGAACACGCAGTCCGCTACCAAAAGCAAAGACTCTATGAACCCGAGGAAGGGAACGAGATGTTTGCCAGCCTCAAAGCCACCGACCCAGTGAGTTACAACTGAGATCAGCAGACTAGCGAGAGCAAGTATTACGAAAAATACGATGCCCATTAGGATGTGGGCGAAGTACTCCCCCAACAATTCAAGTTTTTTCATGTGTTAACTCCAGAAATGGACGGAGCTAACACCCCAAACGGAGTGCCAAACCCCGTCGGTTGGTTTATGTGCTGATCAAGATGAACAGCTTTTCAGATCAGACGCACATTGGTCTGATTGAAACCGCTTGAGCAATTTGCCCTTGCCGAAGCGGTCTCTTCATCACCCCGGTTACCCGGAGTGATGTGAGATTCATTCTCTAGGCTGCGAGCCGATAGGTACCTGGCGCAACACGCTCAAAAAATCGAGCGTCTTGGCAGACCTGGCGGATTTTCGCTTCCCAATGTTGATTGGCCCGTGTCTGAGCGTAAGGCGCAATCAGTTCATTTATTTCCCGCAGGTGCATCACTTTTCCGCCCTGCAGAATTCGCCTTACAGCAGCCCTCCAGGTGGTACCGATCATCGAGGACGCTCGACGATCAACCTTGGCCAGGAAGAGAAGCGAACTTTGATCCTTTCTGAAAACCAGCAGTTTTTCGTGAGCGATCCTGACGATATTCCCATAGGTTTTTTGATCGGATAAACAGTTGTGCTGAGTCTTGATAATCTCATCAATCAGCTTTCCTGGAGCCACCCGCTCGACCAACGAAGACAGGTTGTAATACTCCCCCTTTCTCCTCAAATTACCCATGAGGATTCCGTAGGTACCGCCCCGCTCCATCGAGTCGTGGATATTCATGATCGCAAGCTCTAGGGCCTCAACAAAGTCGTTCATGGCCATGCGGCTCATGTCCCATTTGTTTGGCTCTCCCCACATGTTTCCACTGTACGTGATCATGTCCAGGTAAGCCGGGTGCCAAAAACAGCTGTGTGCTTCCTCTCCAAGAAACTGACCGACATCGTCAAGTAGGAGATTGAACCCCTGGTGTAGGTCTGTTCCTTTGAAACGAAGCCCCAGTTCCTTGGCTACGTCTACGGACGTCCCACCGCCGATGCTTGGGTCAAAGGCTAAGCCTGCTTTGTTCCGGTGATAGGTCTCGAAGAAACCTCGGATGACGTGCCCACTGCAGTTGCCGCGGTACTTGTTATCACCCCAAGGTCCACGATTTGGAAAGGACAGAACAGAGGATTGAAATTTCATGGTTTGCACTCCGGTTTAGGAGGGCACCACACCCAATGGGAGTGATACCCCCATTGGGTTTTTGAAGTTGATTGAGAAATGCTGAATTGCTGTCAGCTTAGCGATCTGCAGTCGAGCAACGACTGCGAGAGACAATTGCTTTCGCAAAGCAAGCTTGGGAAAGAAATCGTGAGGATGGTGGTGTTAACAAGAGTGCTGATCATCCAGCTATGCAGATAAGGCTGTGGAGCCTCAGCAAAACTATACGACAAGAAATCGCGAGATGGTAGAGGCTTCACCCGCCCCAAAGGACAGGTGAAACCGGATCAAGCAGCCATAAAGCGATTGGGTGAGAAGACCCGTGCGTGCCCCCGCTCGTAGTAATTGAGGAGAGTCTCAAAAGGCTCACCTCGCTCCTTCACACTACGAAAGCAGTGAGTGCCTGAGATTGGCGTATCACGAATCAACTCAATCACCTTTCCGTCATCAAGCTCCCAAAGAAAAATCGTACAGGACTCCGTCTTGGCAGTCCCACGTCGAGTCATCTTCCGATCGCCCATCATCCGGGCTGCAAGAAGTATTGGGTTCATGCATGGCACCTATGGTTAAGGCGGACACGCACCCCTGACGGGATGAATGCCCGTCAGGGTAGAAAATAAGGTCAGATCGACCTCACGTAGTTAACGATGAACACCATCGCCAACAAGGTTTCAGAATTCGCTAGGCGAACTCTAGCGCTACCTGGGAGGGGAAAGGCTGACTGGTGATTAACTGCGGCACCTGATCTGCTTTATTCCCTACTTCCAGAATTACATCCCAATCTGTAACGCCATCCTCAGCTGTCTCCTGACCAGGAAAATCAATCACACCGGATACAACCAGCTCGTTGAAAACGGGCTTAGGCTTTTGATTTGTCAGCGCCAGACCGAGGCTATATCCCACCGCTTCAAAGACCGGCCCAATAACAGATTGACCTAAGAGTTCATGCGCCGTTGTTTCTGAAAGCCCCTCAATAAGACTTTGGGGAACACCTTTCAAACGGGCATGCTCAAGCGGCGTGAAGAGACGGGAGAGGGTCGAATTCTCCGGGTGTTGAAGATGAGGATCTGTACTGCGCACCTTCTGATAACCGCGAGTCATCGTTCCCACTGATGTACTGTCATAGCTGATCAGCTGACGACGAAACCCTTTGCCATTTGCCTTATCGCGCTCCTCCTTGATAGCGAGGTAGTCATACGCTTTCCAGCGGTCCGAACTCAGAGAAATTTCGCTGTCAAGAATGTCAGCAACTGTTTGCGTTGTTTTCTTACCTTTCTCAGGGAAAGAAAAGTCCACATCCAGCCCCTTCGTAATGGCAACAAACACCATTCGCTCACGAGCCTCAAGAACGCCAAAATCCGTACCAACGAGAACCGTTTCGTACAGGTTGTAGCCTCTAGAAGTCAGGGTGCTGCGAATCACTGCCATGCCGGCCGAACTCGCATAATCCTTGACGTTTTCAATCAGAATGACCGCTGGATTGGAGGCTTTTGTAAAATCAAGGAAGTCGTTGAACAGCGTTCCTGCCGAATCGTGCTCTTCAGCATGCTTGATCTTATTTTTCGCCTTACCGGACCGACTGGCGCCCGTGCAAGGCACTCCACCGACCACCATCGACAATTGAGGAATGGCATTGCTCATGTCCAGGTCGCGGATGTCCGAGCAGACAGCGATCGAGTCAGCGCTCCATAGCTCTTGATTGTTGCGCAACGATGCATCCAGGTAGTCGCCGTTTATCTCAACGCCTACCTGAATAAACGTTGCTACTCCGGCAGCTAGCAAGCCTGAGTGCAACGCTTTATCGAGAACACCTCCGCCGTGAAACAGCGAGCCACATGCCAATTTCTCCTTGTTGGCCAGTTTCTGCTTAAGTCGCTCCACGCGTTCGCGAATCTTCATCTCAACATGCAGCGCTGAGATCGCGAGACGACCATTACGAATCACCACACGAACTTTCTCGCAGCCCTCATAGAAGGACTTGAGCAGCTCGGTGCGAATCTCCAATAGTGGGGTGATCAAACCGTTGCGCTCACGCTTGGAGACGGTCACAAGACCCTCTACAACCGAACCATCATCGACCGGCACAAGCTCGATGCGCTTTTGTGTTTCATCGCCTCGAACCAGGTACTTCGCACCGATCTTAATGCCAGCGTGAACCAGCTTTTGACCTTCCATCCAGACCCGAGCAACGCCGCTTCTGGATTCGCCAATTGTTACGTTTAAAATAGTCGTCATGGTGATACTCCGGTTTAGCAGGAGCACCACCCCCAAGGGGATGATTGCCCCTGTGGGTTTTAAAGTGCTGACGATCGCCAGCTGTTTTTCTCGTCCGCTCACATGAGCAGTCGAAGAATCCTTGCCTATATCCTTTGCGTTGACAGAGGAAAGAATTCTTTAGTTGTGGCCGGCCCAAAAGGGCCGGCACATTTAGGTTTTTTGATTGAGCAGCACGCTAAAATCTTCAGCCGTGGGAGGCCACACCAGATCCTCAACAAGGCGGTCGACATCTACATCACATAGGGACGTAACCTCATCACCATTTGTGGCCAGGTCCTGCATTTCATCCGATCGATTAACGGGATCGCACATCCCCTTCTCTTGCCAAAAGCGCAAAGCCGCAATCAGGGTATGGCGAACCTCTTCATCGCGGACGAAAATCGCCGGCGCTGTAGAACTCGTACTCCCAATACCACCGTCAGATTCATTCTGGGTGGCCAAATTCGAATCGGTTGTCATCTCACACTCCTAGAAATGGGAGGAGCAACGCCCATAAGGGACGATGCCCTCAAGGGTCAGGCCAGAACAGCCAAATCTTTTATGCTTTTCACGATCTGAACTTCTGGCGTCACGTCCTTCACGGACTCGACAACTTGCCCGTTGGCGAACGAAAGCCTCAGCAGATCTAACGGATCCTCGGACGTCACTTCATCCTGATGCAACTGGTTCACAACAGTGATTTTAGTAATGTCCGGCAAACCAAACGTCTGCACTTGAACTGGGTTTCCGTCGTTGAGAATCACTAGGACCTGCGGTGCAAGGGCGTCAAGATTGGAGTGATTAGCCATAACCGCTCGCATGTATTCGTCGTGCACAACGTGGAACTCGCCGGCGGAATAGCCAAGACAACCTTGGATATGCAGCCAAAGAGCACTCAACCGAGTGAATCGACCAAAGTTTGCGACCCAGTAGTTCTTTAAGCCCGCTTTGACGAGGAACATCAAACAAGCGGAAATATCTACATCACCATCGACTACGCAACCCAGATGGGTTGCATTTACTGGTACCTGCGCTGAAAGGAGACCACTGCTGAAATCCCGAAACGATGCCTTGAAGGCCTCGAAAACACTTCCCGCAGTAGCCTGGGATGCATTCGGGATGTCCCCAACACGCTTGGTTGCTGACAGGTAAACGATTGCCCGACCATCGTTGGTATGGGAAATCCAGGCTTGTAAGTTATTCATGATGCAGCTCCGTGATGGAGCAGAGCCATATCCCCAATGCGGGGTCATGAAACCCTGCAGGGTGATTGATGTGCTGGTAACACCAGCTAGTTTTCTCTGACGCCTCAAGGCAACAGATGAATCTTCTCACCAAGACTTTCAGCTTGGTCAAAGGACTCTTTGATGACGCGTGAGAAAGCCCGACATCTGGGCTACCTCACGCGAAGTATTTCTACATCACACCAACGCTTCCAAACGGAAGGCCGGCCAGTTTTGCAACATCGGCCTTGGACTGAAGCGGCGTCCAGCCCTTCTCCACTTCGAATTTCCCGCCAACGAGGATCTGAAAGCATCCACCTTCATACGGCCCATATATCTCAGGGAATTTTGCGATTTGAGAAACGTCACGCTGCCACTCAGCAAAAAGCCACTGATTGAAAGCCGCAACAAACTCGTTTGTGAGAAGCTCTGGTGGATAGCACGTCACCATTCCAAGCTTTCCATTTACTTGCAATTCCCAGTCAGCCTCAGAAATAGTTGCAGGCTGAATGTATGGCTGGCGTTCCACACGGCACATGAGCCGCACACATTCGCCTCCAGAGCGTCCATTTGGAATGGTAGCTTCATAGCTGAATACGCCCTGGTAGCTGCTAATAAATCGAAATCCGAATTGGGTATCGGTGATGCACGTCATGGTTTCTCTCCTGTGAAAGAGAGAGCCAAGCCCAAGAGGGGCTTCGCTCCCTCGAGGGTGGTTTTATGATGGTGAGCTCACCAAGCCAAAAGCTTGATACGCGCGCTGTGATTAAACCCATGCCACGTCACGACGCCTATCTGAGGTGACTCAGCGGTGTCCGTAAAGTGGAATCGATTGGTATCAATTAGCCTAGGATGCAGCTCTTACCGAAAAGCTGCCCCGCCGCGGATGGCGTCCGCATGGGATGAGATAGTTGCTGGAAATTCAGCTGAGAACAGTCGGCTCAAGCCGAATGAAACTGCTAACGATTGTGCCTGGTGATCACAGGCTGTGCAAGCCAGGCAATACCACACAAAAGCCCTCCCTGTCTGACCTGAAAGGCTCCTACTTTGTTGAGAGCGGACACCATCAAAGGACAATCTCAACAACTGTTATTCCAACCCAATGAAACAGGTTTCGAAACTCACTGAATCTCAATCGTTGGGTCGATGGCCACGTCAAAAGGTATGCCGGCCAAGTTCCTCACGTCCTCGAAGCTCTGTAGTCGAATCCAACCCGTTGGGCTGTAAACAGCGCCCACATAAACCTTGAATCCTTCAGGGATAAATCCCTTAAAGCGTTCCGGTTGCTTGAGCATTTCACTTACTTGGGCCGACCACTCCTCGTATCTCAAGCGATTGAACATTGCGATGAAATCGGTAGTGAGCCTTGACGGTGCAGAGGTCACGAACCCGACGGCACCGTTCACCGATCGCTCAAACGATTCTTGGGTCAGGTTTGAGTATTCGGGGTAGCGCTCCTTTGCAATTTGCACCTCTACTCGGAACTGCTCACCCTCGAAAGCACATTCGTAGGTATGCCGGCCTTGGTAAGACAGCAACCAATGAACACTCGAACGGTGAGCTAAGGTGGATTCATTAAACATAGGATCATCTCCAGAAGACGGACCCCTCCCCCGACGGGGAAAAAGGCCCGCAGGGGTTAAATCGGCATAGGCCGGTGCTGAGTTTTCAGCTTTTCCTGTCAGTACACACTGACAACAGAAAACGTATTCCGGAGCAGCTTCATGCTTTGGGATATGTTCTCAAAACGCCCCCCGACAAAGGGGGACGGATATACATTGAATGTCACTTTCCGGGTTTCAGATACTCATCAATTGCCTTCAGCCCCAGCGGGTCATCGGGCAAAAGCGCGTGCCAGGAAAGATTGCCATACCGGTCAATCACCGCTTTATCAGCTAAAAGTACCTTTGAACTGAATGGGCTTCTGAAAACCGAGATCTGACCTTCGTATTGGATGGCCTCCTGAGAATTACAGCCGCTCACTGAAAGTTCTCCTTTAAGCCGGTGCGAATCCACCCAGCACCTTGCCGATAGACGACAGGTACCACCGTTGGGAATGGGAGCAGTGATGGATCGCTGGGATGAATCACCCCATAACGCTCAGGCTGGCTTGTCAGGCGTAGTACCCTTTCAACATGCACTACATGCCTCCACTCATTGAACGCCACTACGAGCTCATCTGGCACCACGTTGTTGTCCGTAAAGCAGATCGTGTCCCTTCGACCAACGACATCCCGAACGAACTCTTCGTCACTCAGCCCTGAGAAGTACTCCCGCCGCCCATCGTATGAATTATCGCCAACGACAAGCTTGTGTTGTTTTCCGTCGATCCAGCAATCGTGCTCCCATGTTCCGTGGTACCGGAGGCCTTGTCTAAATCGAATATTAGGGTTTTGGTAAGTATTTTGAGTCACGGCTTGCTCCTCGTTTGAAGCAAGACCCCGCCCCAGCAGGGACAGAGCCCTGCTGGGTTATGTGTGATGCGAGCCCCTTCAGTAAGTCGGGGCACCGCGGTTAAATGGCAGGTTCTGAAAACTGTGTTTTTACACACTGATTCACGAAATTTATCCGCTCATCCGCGTTCAATTGGTCGAATCCAATTGGTAATTTGCGGTCGGCAACATCTCTAACAAGCGACATACCACCGAGATACACTGCTGTCGCTGGCATCCTGACAGTGAGAACAACTTGATCAGCACTATCGTCACCGGTGTCTTCGGTTGCGAGTTCAAGAGCCGAATGCTCGAGTCCAAAATGGCTCGCAAGTGCCTTGGCCCCCTGGATTGTTGCTACCTCTGGTATGCCGTACTTACTAGCATTTGGGTACGACGTATTCATGTGAAGAGCCGAAGCGCCAGCTACATGAGTGCGATCAATCAATACGCGACGTCCCGTAAGGGCGTGTACGGCAGCCCCTAGATCAGGATCCTGAAGGCCATCGGACGTGTCGACATCGAATGTTACTTCGACGGTACATTTCGACAGGTCCAGCTCACCTTGGTGGTTTAAGAGATCACGAGTTTCAAGACTCTCGACAAGCTCATCAAGGACATCGCCTAGATAAAACCCCTTCCCATGAATATTGGCAGCATGAACCGCAATACTCAGGATTTCTGAGATTGCAGCTGTGCTGAGCGCCGGCCTTATTTCCCCATAGAGCTCGCCAAAGCGGTCTAGGGTGGATAGCGTCAGTTGAATCGACACTTCGCCGGTTGCCTCAAGCGGACGATCAAGTTCAAAGATTTGGTTGCGAACCTGCTTGAGATAGCCAGAATCGACCACCGTTAGGCTGGCGTCACAACCAGTATCGTCGGCAGAAGATATGAGTGTTTCAGCGGCTTCCTGAAGTGACTCCAAAGCAGTCAGATATGTAAACAGCTCTGGAGGAACAGATATTCCCTGGCCACTGAGAACCGTGAGGTATTTTCGAACTGGATTAATGTTGGACATAGCGACTCCTAGAGAGAGTGAGGCCATACCCCCCAAGCGGGAGTATGAAACCCCGCTGGGTGTTTAAATGCTGATATCAGCTACTCAAGCGTCGGAACATCCGGACGCGATGAATCCTTTTTTGACAACGAGTGGTTCTCGAAAAAGGACTCAGCCAGGGCCGCCGTATGGCGACCCTGACTGAACAACTACTTATCCTGCGGTGGCTCAGGTGCACGTTGATGAACCTTTGCTACCCAGGTGTTGCGCTCTACCCACTTCTTGACAGTGATAACAGACTGATCAGGCTGAATCTCATCAACCTCGACTTCAACAGGCTGCTTACCAACACACTTCAAGGAAATGCGATCACCACGCTTGATGCCGTGAAGATTCACGACACGCTCAAGGTCTATACCCCAAACGTAGTTATGCTGACCCAGGCGAACCAGGTACGACATTGATTCCTTCTGGTCAAACTTGTAACGATAGCGGCCGACCTGCCGAACAACACCCGTCTTAGCATTGGACCAGTCGATCCCCTCGGAATCGTCCACCAATTGCTGCTGAGATTGAACAGTCCGATCATTACCGGTAACCGAGGTTTTTGAGTTCCCGTCATTTCGAGGCGGGCTCAATGCCAAGGTAGGTTGCCCATCCAAGTCGTCATCCATGCAGAGATTCGCATAGTCATCCAAAGTGCCTATTGGAACCTCATCCAACAGATGATGACTTGCCGCGGTGATAGGAAGATCGAGAGTCAAACGAGGCGCCGGCGGCATCTCATAACCCGCGAAAGACCCACGAAGATCTGCCGGAAACGAGCGAATGGAATCACCCGTAGCTTTCAGCACCTCAAACCGCTTCAGGAAGTCCTTCCGGCGTTCGCAATTCATCTCTTGCTGTTGCGAAGCCATAGCACTGAACTCTGCTCTGGATCGATTGTGGGGCGTCTCCTGATAGGGAAACAGTTCAATGCACAGTGGTTGTGTGATTTGAGCTTGATTAAAACGCATGAGTCTTCTCCGGTTTGGAGGGAAGCTCCTCCCCAAAGGGAAAGATGACTTCCCATTGGGTTATAAAAATTTTGCGGCCTGGTTAGGCAACATGCTGAAGCTGATCAATTACTTTTTCACGACGGCAAAGATGAACGAGGGATTCACGAAGCTCGTCCCCCCTTACACCCGCAAAGTAGGCGCAGACCATGAAAGAAAATGGTCCAACACTTTCACTCATGATCCACCCCCATCTGTCACGACGAGTCGCAACTGCTGCACGCTTGTCCAACAGAACATGGCACGCCTCATGTAGGAGCTTCTCTCGAAGCAAATCAACGTAGTCATCAGTCCACTCGAACTGCTCCAACTGATCTTCCGGCATAGCCAGGAGATCTAGGTAGAGCTGCTCAATGTCAGCATTGGTAAGAAGCTTTTTCGGACGCCGGGTTTTCGGTAATTGCTTACCTAGGAACTCACGCCCCTCAGGGATAAATCCCTCTCCTAAAGCTAAAGCAAATTGCATGGTGGAACCTCCGGGTAGGAGGAGGCGCACCACCCCTAAGGGGGTGATGAACCCCCTAGGGTTTGCCGGTTTTACACGGCTTGTATTAATACCTGTTGAACCAGGTTATTCAGAGCGTTCCGTAACTGACATAGGTCAGTAAGGAACTCCCAATGGTTGTCACCGAAAATATCCTGAAGCTTTCTGGTGTTCGCCGATCCAAAAGCGATAGCAAACACCTCGATCCCTGAAGCACGGCAACGATCCACCATGTTCTTTGCGGAGTCAGCATGATCAGGGTCGCCGTCGGTAATAACGATCATTACCTTCCGCTCACCTTTGGCTTTCAGAAGATCACCAGCGGCTGGCCACATTGCGTTAGACAATGGTGTTGATCCGCAGGGAACCTGCCCAAAACGACCTTCGCGGAAAGCGTTGGCCAAGTTCTGACTATGCCGCTTCAGCACACCTACGGCGTTCTCACGACCGTGGCTCTTTGGAAAGATCATTGCTCCAGTGGTTACACCGGAAATGCCTTCCAATGCCGTCAAAATTGCATACGCACTTTCTTCGGCGATCTGTAGCGCAGATTTACGAGCGTTAATTACAGCCTCTCGCTCGGCATCTGATAGCACATCAAGGTTTTCATTCGGACCGACAATTTTCATCGCCATCGAAGTAGAGCCATCCAGGACTAGCTGAATAGCGGCATTCGTCCGCTGCACAGGTTCTTGTCGCCGGAAGATCCGGTTTTCCCCAACCCGCACCCGTGCAAGACGACTGCCCTCAATTTTGCTGCCGCTACTTCTCAGACTTGCACGTGCGTTACGAGACCCTTGAATCAGACTGCTCATAACCTGGCGGAGCCCCATGGAAGCGGCCTGGCCATTTTTAAAAACGCGCATCGCCTGCAGCTCAGAACCGATCGGGTCTTTTATTACCAATGAAGGTACTGGCGTTTGATGATCTACAACCGTGGCAACCATGTCGGATGCCAAAGATGCGACATCAGAAATGGCATCCTTCAAGTCGTCTTCGGAAGCAGAAAGGATCTTCTGTTTCATATTCTGACCATCAGAAGCACCACTCGCAGGACTTCCAGACAGAGCTGGATCGTCCTTGCTATCCCCTTTATCACCAGCGCCGAAGCCATTGCTTTTGGGTTGAGAATCTTGGTCCTGATCGTTGCCATCCTGACCGGGTCCAGGCTCTCCACTTGATTGCTGTTGCGGCTGGTTTTGCGGGGATTGAGGCTGTTGCGGTTGAGTCGGCGGCTTCTGTTGATCCTCGTCCTCAGCCAGCACATCCAACATCCGGTGCGTCATTTGATACACCGCCTCAGTATCCGGCAGATCGGCGACTTGGCTTAAAAGCCCGAGCACTTTCGTGCTCCTCCCGACACCGAAAACCTTCTTGAACTCCGGCTCGATGATTGTCGCCTCAGCTTGCAGAGGTTGATTCAAAAGCCGAGCCCGACCAATGATCAAACATGCGTTCATCAAGAGTGTTGCTTCGTTCTGGCCGCTAAAATCACGCCCTCCGGCAATCACTTCCTTGACCATCACCGTAAGGGGATGAACCGTGGAAAAATGTTCAGCCATCATCCGTTTTTCGATCCGGATGTCCTCGAGCATGTTCATGAACCGAACGATGAACAATGCCTCAGCTTCAGCCTTGTCATACACCCCATCGTCCGAGTACTTGATATGAGCAGATTCATGCGCAGTCCAACCTAGCGCGACGAGAATCATTGTCTGAGACTCATCGGTAAGCATTGGAAGATAAAGAACCTTGTTTTTGGTCGCGGGCTGATTTCCACCCCACACCACTGTCACACCCAAATCATCGGTGTAGTAACGAGCGATGATTGGAAAAGCATTGTTCAAAGACTTTTGCATAGGTACCTCCAGGAAGTAGAGGCACTCCAACCCCGAGGGGGCAAGAGCGCCCCGAAAGGGTTGGTTTGATTAAAGGCAGAAATCCATGCTGTCGACCGCAAACGTATCGGCAGCCACCACGTGAGCAAACACCTCATTGGAAAGCACTTGAGGAGCTACTTCATCTACATCCGCCTTCTCCGCAGCGGCGTCGATCGCAGCGTTCTGAACCTCGTGAGCCAGTGAAGCCAGCTCGTTAACGTTCAGCGATGTCAGATCGGCGCCGGCCATAAGGTCAGCAAAAGATGTTGCGGAGGACTCAGCTACGAGAGCTGAATCCATCGCTCCAGCCAACACATCAAAGGCAGTTTCAACGTCCAGGATGTTGAAATCGGAGAAGTCTGGAGTTGTGTCATCCGACAGTTGCAGTGTTGGATCAACGAACGCACCTGGTGCATCCGCATTTGACTTCTGGAAGAGCCCCGCCATTTTCAAGATTTTGGTCTCGTCAGACAAAGTAAGAATCAGGGACAACAAATCCTGAAAGTCACTTCCCTTGTAAGGCCCCGATTTTGGAAGCTTACCGATAACATTCGTCATGTAGTCGGCAACCAACGAAACACCAGGGTTCAAAAAGGCCAGCGAGGACAGCTTTTTGTGCATTTTCAGCATCGAGCTCACTGCCTTTCTGCTCACGGAGTCCTTACCGACGAAGCTGTTATCCAGAAGATCTTCAGCAGCATCAGCAATTTCTCGGAACAGTTGGCCGGAAAGGCCATTGACCTCCTGAGCCAGACCTTTCGCAATGCTAGGGTTCGAGGTATCAGGAGCAACGCGGCAGAGCGTGAAGCGAAAACTAAATTTATGGGCAACCACATCCTTTGGAGTTTTGGCACTCAATACTGCCGAACGCCATTGAGGGTTAGCCCATTTGTTGACCCAAGCATCGAAATTCGAGTCGTAGGCCTTGATAAAGGCAACACGCTGATCCTCAAATTTGCGCTTGATGTCTTCAAGCTCAGCAGCAACCTCCGGTGCAACCTCATCTGGAAGACCGTAGCCACCCAGAAAACGTACACCGTTAAGCTCGAGCAAACGAACTGCCCTTCGCTTGAGATTTTCGAACTCTTTGAGCTCGTCTGAGTTGATGATTTTCTTACTTCCGAGGGAAGCAAGTTCAGAAGGAGGCAGGGTGACACCTGCTCCAAGATCCTCTGTACGAAGCTTCTTCCTGCCCGACCAAATGCTGACATTTAGGTCGACCAGCAGAAGCTTGCTGAGAGTATCGATTTCTTTTACGGGTGATGAAATTTGCATGAGATGCCTCCGGGTATAGAGGACGGTCTCGCCCCGACGGGGTAAGAACGCCCCGATGGGTTTCAATAGGAAATGCTGTTTTATAGTGAACAGCTATCACTTCACAAGGCCACTCACATAAGCGACCAGAGAACCTTCTTTGCTATAGCCCGACTATAGCAAAGGAGGCTCGAATGAGGGAGCCCTTACGGGCTCCCTTACTACCACTCGAATTGTGGCACGTCTTCATCCAGATACCCGTCTCGATCAAACCCCAAGTAGGTAACATTCTCCTCAGGAGAGATGCACCAATTGAGGATGTCTCGAAACTCGGTTGACGCGCCGGATTCGATGATGCCACGAACGGTCAATTCACCGATCGGGATCACAAAACCATAGCGGGTTTTAAGCACTACAGGACCAGTCCACCCTTCACAATGAAATCGCTGAAAATGCCGCGCAGATAGGTGCTCTAGTAGCTCGGCATCGCTTTTTCGAAGATGATTGGTGCAAAGCTCTACTGATTTACAGGTTGGAAGATTCATTGATGCTCCGGGTTGTTTTACGGAGCCCTCCCCAGCGGGAAGAGCCCCGCAAGGTTTAGAAACAAAAGTCTATTTCACCGACTGCCTGCGAACCGAAATCCGCATTTGCCAAGCTAGATAGATCGATCGGACGAGGTAGCGCACCGAGCTCAACAAGAGCTTTTACGCACACATCGTATTGCCCTGCTTCCTGGCCAACGATACGCAGCAGGTAAGCATCGACTTGTTTGGAGTCGCCGAAGTTCAGAGCGGCGCCATCGGTATCTGACAGCGACAGAACAGGGCTTGTGTTACTGGCGTCGCCGAGGTGGTGAGCAACAGCGACCAACAGAAGAACCAAGTTGCGATCCTCTATGAGATCAAGCTCGCCGGCGCCCACTGGGGTAAACATACGGTCGTGAAGATCTGATACAGCGCCCGCAAGACCAAGCACAGCAGCTACAGAGTCGAGACTCTGCAGTGCTTGCTTGATGGTTTCACGGGCCTGATCCTCACTTACAACAGAGAAGAACAGGCTCATTTTCCTACCCCTTAGCTAACCACCGGGTCAGCGCCCCAAGCACTACCGAATTTGTCTTTAGCAATGGTATGGAGAACCAGACGCATCGCTTTATCAGCACGGTTGCTCAGAGACTCACGCAATGCTTGAGCCAAAGGTGAAGCGAACGGGAACGAACCCGAATTAGCATTTGCAGCTTTGCTGTAGGTAATGCCCAAACGAGCCCACCGCAGCAGGGTACGAGTCGAGAAGGTCACCGTAATGCCCTGCTCACCAGGTTTGAGATCCATTTCAGGATTGCCAACAAATTGCTTTCGCACTTGGTTAGCGATGTCGACCATGGTTTCCAAAATAGAGATATCTACAGTCGGCATTGTCGATTGAAGAATCGCCATCTCAGACGCCTTATCGATGTATGGCACCTCAAGCAACCGAATACGATCCCAGGACGCAAGGTTCTGCGACAAGGTACCGTTGTAGAGCCCAGTCTCATCACCTTGGCCGCGGGTATTCCCTGTGATGCAGAAACGGAAATTCGGGTGAGCGTGAATGATCTCCCCTCCGTTATCTGCAAGCACCAGGTACCCACCTTCAAGCACGGCATTCAAACCTGCGAAAACGGAGGGATCCAGTACGTCAGCCTCGTTCAGAAGGAATATTGCTCCTTCTTTCATCGCCAAGGCCAAAGGACCATAACGAAACACGGTGCGTTGATCACCGGTCACGGGATCACACTCGAGGCCCATCTGTCCGACCAGCTCAGGAATCTCCATACGGGAGTGAGCATCGATCGTACGAAATGGCCAATTCAAACGAGCTGCGACCTGTGCAACGATTGAGGTTTTGCCAGCACCAGTAGGGCCAACAAGTCCCAACGCATCCCCACCAGGATTGACGAGGAAATTCATTACCGGCAACCGAAGTTCAGGGCGGAATAGGTAATGAGGGTTAACGCTTGGAACAATACCCATCAACTCATGGTCGGGCGCAAAACCTGGGGCTTTAACATCGCCTTGGGGACCTTGGATGCCGAACGAGCTGAGAGGGATAATGGATTGAAGTTTCATGGTGTATCTCCGGTTTGGAGGGACACCACACCCCTACTGGGATGTGAGTGTCCCAGAGGGTTTAGATTTTTGCTGTTGAGCGAACAGCTGCGCTATCGTCCTTTGCCACATGGCAAGGAACAGATTCGAAAGACTCTGGTAAGGAAGCCCTTGCCGCAGCCTTCAGAAAGAATACAAGGGCCCGAAGGCCCCTGTTTCTATATGCAAAATGCCTGATCAGACTCATCAAAGTCAACTGTCTGAAGTAGCTGCTCAAGCGGTGCTGTTGTGATCGGCGTTTGTGCATTCACCGTAATCCTGACCCTCTCCGAAGACGCTCCACGGAAAACATCAAGGTTCTCTGCAGGATAGTTTGGATGAAGCGAAGTGAACGCTTCCTTCCACCTCACATATCCTTGCTGGTTGTAGCGACAAACTCTAACGCCTGAAGCCTCTGCAAGGAGGTAGTCTCCCATCAAGCTGACAAAGCCCTGCTGGAGTTGCTCACGCTCAGCCTTCAGTTCCTTGATACGTAACTCAAGTGAAGCTAGTTCCGAGTCAAGCGTTGCCGCCTTGGAAGCGTGACCTTCCCACTCAATCAAACCTCCCCCCGTTGGCGTAAAGTAATCACGTTCAGGATCCTTTTCAGGCTCCTTATCCGCGACGACACTAGCCCAAAATCCGAGAGATGCTTTCAGAATGAGTTGGATTGCTTGATCGCTTCGAGCGACCTCGAAAACGATTGGTTGATTGCGAGTATGGTAGAAGACCAGATAACCAAAATCGGCCCCTGATACTGCAAGCTGATGTTGGACCTGCCACCAGTACAGACGGTAATGCGATGACCCCTCACCCTGCTCTGCAACCTCATTGAAATTCGAGTCAGCCAAGATTTTGATCTCAACCGGCCGCATCGTATCCAACTCCACCCCATCGAAGCTTGCCCGAAGCAAAGGATGAAGCGTTGACTCCCCACAGTACGGCATTAGCACCGTGTCGTATTTGTCCTGGAACCACGATAAAGCATGTGGCTCTAGCATGATTGCCAGTCGGACCTGAGGAATCATCGATAGATCTAATGGAGGCACACGCCCAGTGAGCTCAGCCCACAACCGCCAGCGAGTTTTGTTCGGATGATGCCCAAGGATGACAGCTGCAGACGTCGCAGTTACTCCTTGTGCACGCCAGGCATGCCATTCCGGCGTGCGTTGTCGCAAGTCCACAATTTTCATATTCACCTCCAGATTATGGAGGGACCCAGCCCCAACGGGGAGGAATCCCCGTAAGGGTTGGGCTAGACATTAGGCTGAAGCCTTCTGCCGCTCTTGAAACTCCGCCTCCCCCCTCTTAAAGAGAGCGAAAGCCTCGGCTTGTAGATCGTCGCGGAGATGGGCCTGAGCCCACTCGATTGCGGCGTTCCAACTGCCATTTTTCATGGTTCGATCGTAAACGCTCTGAATCCGTTTTTTGATGACTTCACTAGGATCACCTCTCCCATCAGGTTTGGAGTTTTCCAGTGGAGTACTCGGCCCTTGAGGTTGAGGATCAGCTGACCGCACTGTCTCACCATCAACATGTTTCGGAGCGTCTCCATCGACGACACTTTGCGGTGCCTCGCGTTGTTGGCCATGCTCGTATACGTTTCCACTTAGATCCACCACATTAGGTGCATGGGAGGTCCCATGCATATCCCTTGCAGCAGTCGCTAGCGAAATCGGCCCAGTGCTGAATCCCTCATCGGCTTCCTCATTGAGGTAGCTAATAACGTTCTCAAGTACAGGACTGGTTTTAGGCCAGTACTTCGAAGCACTTTTGATCCCGGTCTTGATGGCCATCGGCTCAAAATGAGTTTCCCACGGACCACGCTTGCTGGGATCGGTATGCTGAAAGGCCTTTGATAGCGATCGAGCTGAATACACATCCTCCGCACTGAGTGGGTCGACAACCAACCTGCCAGACGGCAGATAAGCTTTGACGTATACCCCCCGAAAACTGCCCCGATCTTTCTTGCTAAGAAAAGGATCGAAGACATGATCAGGCTCGGCTGTAGGACCGTTGTAGATGAACCGATCACCGCTATAAACGGCTTCAGCAACCACCAGGTCGACGGCACGAGAATCCGTTGCGATTTTCATGAGGCCGCGATACGAGACATCGGCAATTATCTTGCCCTGACGCGGAACCAAAAAGGCGAGACCGAGCGCAGGGTTGAGCGAAAGACCAGAGGATGCAATCTGCTGCATCGCCAGGTTAAAGCTCCACTCATTGCTTGCAGCCGTTTCGTACAAAGAAGGGTTAGACATCATCGCGTGATACGCAAATAACGCCTCTTGGGTGAAAACCATTCGACTGTTGAGGGACGAGACGATTTTCTGAAAGTCGTCTTTCGCCTTCAGGATGAGATCGTTAGCTTTCTCAGGTGTGAAGGCAGCTTTAGGACGAGCTACATATTGATTTCTTGACATTGGAACCTCCGGGTTAAAAGCGGAGGCGATCCCCATTCGGGGATTGCACCCCGCGCGGGTTTTATTGCATTTCATGACATATCAAACGTGCCTCTGAGCTATCAAGCCCAACGAGACAGAGTTCGATGGTTTACCGGTTACAACTGCTTGTTCGTTAAGCCTGACGCGATACAGGTGTACCTCTTGAATCACCGCCTGGGCGGGAACCCAAAAGCTGAAGGGTACCTTGCATGTCGACGACAACCTCTGTCGTGTAACGCTTGATACCGTCTTTCTCCCACTCACGTGTTTGAAGCTTGCCCTCGATATAAACCTGAGAGCCTTTGACGATATGTTCACCGGCAATTTCAGCGACTCGTCCGAAAAGACTCACACGATGCCACTCAGTTTTTTCAACTTTCTGACCAGTTTGCTTATCGGTCCACTGCTCAGAAGTAGCCAAGCTAAGGTTGGTAACTGCATTCCCATTGGGAAGGTATTTCACCTCGGGTACCTGGCCACTGGTACCAACCAAAATTACTTTGTTCACGCCACGAGCCATGAAGATCACTCCACGTTTTCGAGGCGTACCAACCCAACTGGGAAGGAATGCCCCAGAGGGGTTATAAGGGTGCTGGATAAAGCAGTCCAGCTTCTGCATCTGATGGACCACAAGGACCACCAGAAATCCGTGAAGTGAGTTCGGAAGATTCTTTTCCATCGCAGCCGTGCAGTCGATGGAAAAGAAGCCTCAAGGGGGAGCCAGCTCCCCCCAGCCACAAATAGAGCTACATCGTTATCCCGATCTCCGCGGCTTCCGGAATAATGTTGTTGAACACAGCCCATCGCTTTAAATAGCGAATGTCGAGTACATCGGGAGACACCGTCTGAGCAATATTCTCTGGAACCTTAACGGTTCCATCGCTCACAAGGAGCTCCCGCAGCTCCATCAAGTAGATTGCTTGTAACTGATTCATGGTGGGGCTCCTCGCCAGGTGGTCCACCGAAATCCTTCTTGAAGGACTTTGGTGGACCACCTAACGGCGGCCCTGCAGCACTACGCCCTCAAGAGGGCGCAGTCCATAACTTAACTTTGAAAGCTAAGCGTTTTGCCAAGACGCAGGTAAGCCGGCTCGTCGTAGACCGAGTAATCGATCCCCTTCGGAAGACGGTTGATACGGGTGGCACCTCGCAGAGCGAAGATGTCACTTTTCTCGAGACCCAGCGTTGCTTGAGCTGCTTTAGCTGGAGCGGCCTTACTCGGCGACACCAGAGAAACATCAGTGGCTTCACGACCGATCGTAGGCTCCTGGCGAGGAGTTACTTTGCGACGACGTGTAAGCAAGAGATAACCAACAACCAAAGCAGCGATCAAAATGACTACAGGAAATGTATTCATTGTGCGATCTCCCCATTCGCGCGCATACGCAGGGCGAAGTGAGTTGCTGAAGTGTTAGCAGGTTGAACGACGCATTCGACCAAAGAAGCTGGCCGAGGGGCGAAGGTAAGCAGGTTGAGCTTAGCGAGAGAAGTTTTCATGGAGGCCTCCAAAAAAAAGAGCCTTCCATCCCTAAGGGGACAGAAAGCCCCTCTAGGGTTAGGTCATGACCGCGAATCGTGACCGGATGTGCTGGTATTAGGTGCCCAGCTTCACACAAAACCCGAAAGGCAGAGCCTTCGGGGAACTACACTCAAGCAACATGCTTGGGTGAAGAATGAGCCGAGAATACCTCCACTCCAATGAGCTGTAAAGCATCAGCTACCGCTTCTGACCCCCCTATAGGGTCAGATTAAGAAAAAATGCAACCCTATGCCGAATAAGGTAAAGGCTCCCCAACTCAAGGAGCCAAAACATGGCTAACGGAAACGATTTCAAGCCGCAAGGTAAATACTCGAGCGCTACGCTCACATCCCAATACACCCTGAATACCGAGCATGCGCAGCGAGTTCATCGCCGATGCTTCGAGGGTGCTGCGCGGGCCCTCTTCACCATCGACGTAATCGCAAGAGCCCTGTCACATGGCAACAAAGCATTTAACTATTCAGAGGTCATGGCCGCTGTTGAAACACTGCTGAGCGGACTGGAGCGCGACGTCATAAATGAGCGTGATCGCTTCAAACATATCCTCGAGCAAAACAATAGCGCCGGCGTGACAGCACGTTATGACAACGCCGCGGAATTCAGCTTCACAGTGTCCACACCGCTGATCATGCGCCTGGCGCAGATCATTCAAGCATTTGACCAGATGCTCATCGCAGCTCAGACCTGCTGGCTCATGTGCTTTCTGGATTCAGACAAGAACGACCTGGTAGCCAATGAACGCATGCGTCAACTTATGCGTGTGATCCGCAAGCTCCAGTTGATGGCAACGGACGCGCGCAAGAAAGCCAAGAAAGACGTAAACGCCGACGCAATTGCTGCAAATCTCGGCGATGCGGCGGAAGAAAGTGAAGTGGATAAACAAACTGCTTCAGCGATTGAAGAAGAAACCGCGGCGGCAAAATCAGCAGCTTAAACACTGACAAAAAAAAGGGGCCTCGAAGGCCCCTTTTTTTATTTGTTGAACGTGTCCCTTAAGTTGTCCTCAGCTGCCTTCCTTGTCTCAGAGAAACTTTCATTGAGGCCATCCAATCGTTCTGTATTTCGATTAAGTGTATCTGTACGTCCTTCGCCAATATTTAATGCTGAACCCGACCCAGTTAAATTATCTAGATTTATCTTGTCAGCCGTCGGGTAAAAATTGGTGACTTGAAGTAAGCCAATCCATTCAGAGATATCAATTTTACTCCAATCGAGCTTGGCAATCTGATCCACACCAAGTGCTTCGCATGAAGGGTTTTCAGCATCCCCCCATGTCATGCCCAGCTGAGGCCGAGCCTGCTCTTGAATAATACGACCTAATGGCGAGTTAAAGCAGCAATAAGACTCCCTTTTCTCTATGCAACCAAATGGTGTCTTACTGGCGCAGTAACTACCAACATAATGACAAACTTTTGTTTCCTTTTTCGCACCTAACTCAAACTCTTTGGGCTCACACTCCCAAATGATTTTAACCAAAATGTTAGCAATCTGGTAAACCATATAGGCAATCATTACGACGGACAGAACTGCAGCGAAACTCGACGCCAAAGTTGCATTAGGAGCCGTAGTCACAGCACCTGTAGCGGGGTTTGCGGAGGCAAAAGCCTCAGTAGAGGGACCGTTGGCCGCGATCCCGCTTGCAAAGACCGCATTTGCAGCAGCCGGCCCGAACGTATTTGCGGTCCAGTTTGCGACATAGTTCATCATTTGTTGCTTGAAGCCTTCAATAACGCCGAGTTGCGCGACGTCCGTCACCGCTGCGTTGGTAGCCGAGGCAGCACTCCAAGCGGAATCCCAGCCACTCCCACTTGCCAATTCTTTACCCAGAGTCCAGGCGCTGGATAAGGTAGGCGCGTTATCGATAATTCCGACCTTCTCTGTGAGCTGGATCGTGTTGTACGTAAGTGATATGTAGTCCATTAGCGATACACCGTCCGGCGCCTCACAGCAGTCCACCCATCCCCCTACGGCCTTCTTACACTCCATCATCTCGCCCTTGAACACCTTGCATACGTGGTCGGATGTTGTGTCCTCAGGATTTTCACCGCAGTCGAGATCATGCTCAGCAAATTGCGCAATCTGCAGGGCTGCGGCTGCATAGCCAAACTCTGTGGATTTTTCATCTGTAGGGTTAAAGCACTCCTTCCCTAGACAGCGAACTGGTCCCGCACACTGATATGTTGTCTTGGTATCAGTAGATGGGACTTGCACATCGTAGCCACAATCCCAGACTTCCTCAGTGACATAACATTGACCAGAATCCCCCTTAGCACCATCCACACACTTCTGAGAGATAAATCCACATGTTTTATCAGCCTCAAATTTTGCACAGGTATTGAGGTTCATTCCCCCGTTTACACAACCAGTCACTTTAGCCGCTTGAAATAGTTTGTCCACACCCTGGACAGGAGATGGCAGCATTGCTGCATACATGCTATCACCAGGGCATACGGTTATACCGTTCAGAGGCAAGCAACCTGACGCCACACCTTTTGTGACTTGAACCGCTCCACCTTCAGAACATTGACCAGATTGAACCTTATTGGCTGCATCAATACAGAATTTAGGGCCATAGGATTCAGCAGCAATTCGAACAGCTTTGAAACGAAATTCGTGAGCATAAAACCAACCTGGAGTTCCGCTACCGGTATCCTTGATATCCACGATCATTTTTAGACCGTTCTCGCAAGCCGGCATCTGAATGATACTGGCGGAATCGACACCCAACGTCTTCGGAGCGTATTTGTGACCGGTCCATAGGTTAATTGAAGAAACAGCAATCTTTTGTGGCAGTGGCCTACCATCCTCTCCTTTTGCCTTGCAGAGGTAATCAAAATTTGCCTGATCAATGCTGGCATCAGATTTTAAAGAGCTAGTCGTGTTTTGGAATGAACCACTCGAAAAATCTACCACTACGCGATTCGTCTCACCCGAACCAGGTGCATCCTCTACGGCAATTTTCGCAGCGAATGGAATCTCCATCACTTTCATATTGTGGTTTACTGAGCAGGTTCTGTCAGTATTGACCGGACACTGTTGTTGCCCTTGCGCGTCGGTATAGCACTCCATATCTCCTTTATAAAAGTTACATTGAGAGTTTATTGATACCTCTTGGCAAAGAGGTGAAATTCCAGGTAAGGGTGGTCCTTTGCCAAACGAACTTTCACAAACGGTAACGCCGTCAATCTCCGCACACCCAGTTTCAGATATAGCTGGCATTTTTGTACAAACAAAAGAGCCCTGGCAATAACCATCATTAATAGATGAAGCTACATCAACAGCTTCCTGCGAATACCATTTTTCTTCACTAACAGCCTTCAACGGATCATAAAGCACGCGCAACTTGGCGTAAGCCTCACCGGCACCCGCGACAGACGCGCGGATTTTAAACTCTTTTCTACCCTTCTCTTTCAGAAGAGAAGTCATATTGACGTTGGGAGCTGTCTCCCATGATGTGCCAAGCTCGCACGCACCTCCCGTTTCAGGAGGAAAGTTCTCGTTGGGACCTGACCAAACTTTCGTGTTGGCGACCCACACCTGCATATAGTCATCCCATTTTGCATAGGTAAGACTTGCAGATTGAATCGCATCAGGATTGACAACTTCAAATGTCATTTTATTTTCGAAAATGGTGCAGTAACCAGACCAATAGTTATCACCTACCTGACCCAACCAAATATCAATACATCCCGGTCCACATGATTGAAAGTTCGTGGGACCATCGACATACTTAACTACCCCTGCCGTGTAGTCATGCTTAAGAGTAAAGGTACCCGACTTATCGGCGACCCGCTCGCAAGTTTTCATGTCAGACACGTGTTTCGACGTAGTTGACTTCGTCGTTTCTGTGGTCTGTTTACAATCAGCGAAATCTTTATTGAATATGTCTTGGTTATCGATTGTCTTGTCAGTATTCGTCCATAGTGGGTCGTTTTTCAAATCAGGTCGTTTAGTGCCAGAAGTATCTTTCAACAAGCGGTAAGCATCACCGCTCATCGAGTTCTCACTCAACAAAGACGTATTAGCAGTAGACCCTGCACTGAGGGTACCTTCATCGTTGCCATAGAGATTTTTCAAGTCGCCAGATCCTGTCGTATCAGATACGCCAGGGAACAGCTCAGACAAATTGATGGTTTGCTTCTGCCCGCCACTACCAAACGTGATCTCAGATGAAGACGCTGTCGGCGCCGACCATGAGTTCATCGCGTCTTGCGCAGCTTTATTACCGGCCGCTGCTGATGATGAAATGCTATCCGCCCATGCAGGCACGCAGATAGCGTACCCGTAAAAGAATAGTGTTACTGCCGCAGTGATCCTGGATAGAGAACGCATGTCAAAATCTCATAGTGTGTTACAGCAGTCATTCCACCGGAACAACATGTAGAGCGCGTCTTCCCCGACTTGAGGAATAACTCTGCCCTCCCCACCTTGCCATGTCATCGGGTGCGACCCGATGTAATGCGCTTCCTTCGACTCTGCACGAGGAAAGAACATAGACATTTTGTACTGGGATTTAGGAACTGTGGGGAAGATTGAGCCCCTACAAATGGTTTCATCGCCAATAGTCAAATGCGCAAGGCCTCGGCGGTGTTGAGTTGCAATAGTGCGCGCAGCTAGTAACGATGTGGTGCGCCCGAAGTCGTTGGGCAGGGCTGTCCCAGCCATTGGATAGATCTCGCCCCAAGTCCCTGCGCACCACCAAAGGGAGGTTAAAGGCTCTTGACCAGCAACACCTAAGGCAGCGTCAGCCGTGCATGCTGCTTGTGCCAGTGGGTTAGCGACGGCTGCGGCTTCAGGGTTAACAAAGAAGGCCAGTTCGTCATTCGTCCAGACCGGATCGATTTCAGTTAACTGAATTATATCGAAGTCAGCATAACCATCTGGAGAACAACGTTTTGGCATGTACATTTCGAGAATCGATAACAGCGGGAACGCGTAATAATGGACGTTGTAGAAAGATAGTTTCTCTTTCGTAATCGTATTGCCGCCAACAGCATCAGATAACGTCCCCCATAGGCGCTTGTCGCCAATAGGTAAAGTAATGCCGCCCAATGCAAGGGAACACCCTGGCTTCCTAACAACTTCGATCAGCCGAGCAGGCTCCCATAGTGAGTTAACAATACCTGGCTTCCACAGGCCTAAGTTGTCCTCACACATGCAGATACTCTTGGTAGAAGCGCCTGACGGTGCATCACCAGGCGTAATGCTCACGCCAGCAATTCGGATAGGAAACAAACACGCCCAACAGACGTCAGTAAATAATTTACCGCTAAAAAGCTCAGCATTAGGGCAGGACAAAGAATCAGTTACAGACTGATCTGAGGCCGAATACTGAGAATAAAAACACAATAACAGAGAGACCATCAGGCCTAAACTACGGATGAACATAACTACTACCTTGAACTCTGTGAAAGCGAAGGCGCTCGATTGAGTACGTCTGGTTTAGAGAGAGCGAAGCCTTGGAGCGAAGCACCATTCAGTGGCTTGAGCCAACCACTTAGAATGGAAACGTCTTCAACTTTCTCTAAAATCAAACCTACATGATTGGCCATGCAGTAATCGCGAATTTCAGTAAGGAGAGCAAGATTAGTCGGGACTAACAAGGCAGGCAGGTCAATTTTGCAGTAATCCCACTTATGTCCGACCAATCGTGCCATATTTGAGTTTTCCGAACCAAAGTCATCAATTGCAACTCCTAAGCCCAAAGACCTTGCAAACAACAACAATGAATCAAGACTCTCGGCACCGTCGGAGTACTTCTCAGAAATTTCAAGCACGATTTCCAATCCTAGCGAACAGACACCGGCTAGCGCCTTTATCAAAGACTTGGCGTCAGAAATCGACGTTAGTGTTTCAGCACTGATATTAATAAATAACGGGCCGATGCCACTTAGCTCAGCAATGTTATCGGCGACTAGAGTTACTATCTCGCGGTCCAATAGAATCCACTCACCTGGTTGCGAGTTCGCCATGAACTGTCCTGGTGAAAGCATACGACCCGAGACAATGCGACGAGCCAACACCTCGTACCCTAGAACCTTACCGTTGGAAAAGTGGATTGATTGGAGCGCTAGCACTGTCACGGCAATGACTCTCCTGCAACTTCTTCAATATAAAAATTTTTATCTGCCGCGGTTACGACTGACGGCGTAAAGTCGATTGAAAACCTCGTACGCACATCGTCTTTTAAGATGTATACCGCACGGCCTACTTTATTTTGGACCTCTGTAAATCCATCCCAACCTTTCTCACGATCTACCTCTGACAAAATAATCACAACATTTTGCTTATCACTATATTTTTCTATCTGTGCCTTTGCAAAATTGATCTGTTTTTCATAACTAGGATCAATAATCACAAGTCGCTGAGTAAAAGGTCGAATGTCAAGCGGGTTTATATGATCACCAGCTTTGTGAATTAAAGTTCCGTCAGCGCCTGTGATATCTTGTGGCACCACGACTGAAGGATCCAGCTTTCTGACTCTGCTCGTTGGTGCAGGCACTAATTCAGCGAATACCTGGTTAGACCAAAACCTCCTCAGTGCCTTATCTTTCAGTTCAGCAAAATTAACTTTGGCGAGTCGTTCCTTCATAACCTCGATTAAATCTCGCTCAGCTATTCGCAGGCCGGGCCCAATTGCGTTCGGCTTAGGTGTTTTAAATTTTTGGAACTGCTCTTCCGCAGCTTGAACAGAGGTGGTTCCAGATACCACATAAACTGTTTGCTTCCCTGAAACTTTACGAATCTGGGGGACAGTTTCAATTCCCGACTCCCCAAATAAAACAGGGTTTATAAGCACCGGGGTGTTTGACTTCGTTTCAAGGCTCAACCGCTGTACCTTTGCTAGCGCGTCTTGCAATGAAACTCCGTCAGGTATCCCCCTGAAAACCAGTTCAACTTCTCTATTGCCGTGATACTGCTTTAACAGATTCTTGATCTCACTTTCACCAAGACTCCATGACACGAATATCTGATATGCCCTAGCCTGCTCAACTGGTGCGGGAATGGCTGAATTACTGTCTGGCATCAGCGGTGTTTGGGCAAAACTGAGGTCTTCAGTTTTCAGAACAAAGTCGACTTGCTTGTCTGTGTTGGTCTTTATTCCGTCCAGGACCTCTTTGAAACTCTCAATTGCTGCACTCTCTTGAGCCGCAAAGTCGGTGCTCCCATAAGCCGGCGCGACAGAACCGATTACAACCAAACAAAGAAGTGCTGATCGTAGACTTACCATATCGGGTAGGCTCTCCCGACCACATCAGAACTAGAAACGTAGCCCCAGTATCTCGAATCAAAACTATCGTGAGATGTGCCCATAAACCAAAACATATTGTCTGGAATAATCTCATCTCTTATGTATCGATTTTCTGGCTTACCTAGGCGTGCAGCAAGCAGTAGCCCTTCACCTCTGGAAGTACCATTCACAGAGATCACTTCTTTGCCTACCGTGACGCGATCGCCTGGGATACCGCGGACGTATTTGATGATTTTCGTGCCATTCGGAAAAAATGGCTCCATCTGAGTCGATCGAAACGCATATATTTTGTCACGATCTACTTTCGTATCATATCGATCAACTACAAAGACCCGCCAATTCAAGCACGTGTTTTTTTGTGGATCTATTCCAATTTCATATCGGGACGTCACGTATAAAGCGGCACCTGCCATAGCTACCGAGAGCGGCAATGCTTTCAAAATGAATTTTAAATGCTTATTCACTTACCGCCCCCTCGGCTCCATCAGTTGCATCACCATGTTCAATTAATGGAATCTCTAGCTCTGGTGGGTATGAAACTAACGATCGTGAGTCGACCACAACATACCCTGCAGCAGTTAATTTATTAGCCGACTCGCGGAGGTTCGTATAGCTTTCTTCAAGCTCCGAGTTCGAGCGTCCAGCACCTTGCAGATTAACAACGTCGTAATTCAGCACAGCGAGCTGAGTTGCTGAAGTTTCACCCTTAATTAAACTGTAGGCTGCAATCGTCCCCAACGAGCACGCGATGGAAACTATAACGTTCACTATTACTGGCTTCATACGGATACTCCCCGATCGCGCAATACAGCGTTGATACCTTCAGCCGTATTCATGCCTTTGTTAACGTAGACATTGATGTCATGCACGTCTTTAGGAGTGGTGGAGTAAAGAAGCTTAGAAAAGTTATCAACTGTCAAACGCCCGACACCGGAGCCTGACTCCGTCATAAAGAATATCTCAGAGTATTGGCCACGGATCGTGTGAACTGACTTGAGGATGCTGAACCCTCCATCACTCAAAGCCAGTCGACCCTCTTTTTTAATGATGTTGATAGCATCATCCTTCTGGCCCAGCAAAAAGGTGTTTGCTGAGTTTTCCGCAATTGCACGACCTGTCGGGCTTGCATACAAGTCGTTTACAGATTGTGTGATTGTGATTGCAGCGCCGTTGTATTTACGGAAGCGGCGGTAGCCATGCTCGATGAACTTTGCGACGTCACCTTCTGTAAGCAACGACCAAGCCTCATCGATCACAACAATTTTCTGGCGATCTCGATCCCCTAGGAACATTGCCTGCTGAATCTGATAGATGAGCTGGAGTAAAACCACCTGCTGAAGATGCTTCCGGCCCTTCAGCTCCTCGAGCTCAAGAACGGTAAACGGGTTTTTAAAGTCAACGTTATTCTTGCCATTGAAGTACTTCCCGTACATTCCTTTTGACGTAAACGGGTACAGTTGCTTCCCGACGTCCTGGATACGACTGTCTTCATCGCCAAGCAAAGACTGCTCGACGTCATCGACGCTCATATCACGGCCTTTGACTTCCCAAACGTCATGAGTGTGCTTTCGAAGACCTGCGACTTGAAGGTCTTCAAGCGCTTTCGTAGGAGCGGCCATCGCGCACAGAAGCCCAATGAGGACATCCTCCTCCTCTGAGTACTGTTGAACCAACTCGAAGGGATTCAGACATATCGTGACGTCTGGCTTAAACTCGAGGAAATCACCGTTAAATGCTTTGGCAAGCTTCTCGTACGATCGACCTACGTCAATCACCCATACCTGAGCTCCAGCTGACCGATATGCTGTGATCAAGTAGTTTGTTAAGAATGACTTTCCGCTACCGGACTGCGCAGCTACCGTGGCGTTGTAATTGGTTTCCGAATCGAAAAGGCAGTAGGACATCAACTGCCCGTTACGTGAAACAAACTGCATCATCGGGGAGCCGGTGCCCTTCCAATCACCATAAATTGGTAGCAGTGGCAGCGCTTGAGTCACCGACATAGTTTTATAACGATAGCTCTCATTAATTGCATTTGCGTCAGCGCCAAATGGGAGAGCATTCAAAAATAATGGAAGTACAAAATATTTGTCTTCCAGGAATGAAAACTGACGAATACCTAGATAATTTCGTGCTTCGGACGATGCACGTACTAGACGATCACGATCATTAGCAAAAACGATCACTGTCATGTTGCATCGGACTATAGCCTCGCCTTCCTCAATCTCCTTGAACAGGTCATCCATCCCCTGTTTTTTTGCACCCAATTTTGGTACAAATTTTAGAAGAGGTCCGTAGGCCTGGTTATTGGCCCACTGACGCTTGGTGTTCATTTTGTCCTTTGCAGCTTGTTGATCAGGAAAATAAACAGTAAAGCTAATTATGCAATTTTCTCTAATTCCATTGTTTCCGGTAAGTAAATCACCAAGATACCAAGCTGCAGACCCCTGTATCACGCGCCGAGGGAATTTTTTAACACTAAGAGTTTTTACCAGAGTGTTTCCAATTTTTAGATGATCACTGAAAACCTCTAGCGTACGATCATAATCCAAGACCTGTGTTTTAAGCGGCTTATCATCATCCGCCTCCTGCGCCATTCGATCCCGCCAAGACGCAGTTGGTCCTTGATTCAAGATCGACGACATAATTTCCAAATATAGGTTTTGTGTTAAACCTATAGGGCAGAAACCGATACTCTTGAATGTCGAATCAAATTGAGCCCTAAGTTCACTAATGATCTGAATTTCTTTTTCACTTGGCAACGGCTCGGCTATTGGAAACTTGACAGTGATGATTGTGTGAATTTCACGTACTTTGATACCTGAATAATCATCAATCGGTTCGAGTGTTCCTTTGAACAGATACGAAGCGCGGCTCTTAATTGCTTGATGCGCAATGTCATCTGGAGAATGCATCCGCATTCTCAGCATCGAATTCACTTGATCGTTAATGTTCTGCGATGGGAATGACGAAAAATTAATCATTGTTCCAGCAGGCCATGCTTGTTTCATGACGCTTTTAAGTTGGTCGCCCTCTTTGCCATCGCTTCCAGGCAGCGGGCGACACAAAAAGGCGAACCCAGCCATGTTGTCGTCCATGACGAAGTACTTCTTATCCTCGTCATAGGCAACTACGCTAAGCAAATCTGCAAGTGGAAATTTAGCTTTGGGAAAGGTGCTCATTTTGCGGCTCCAATCAGCCAAGGCTCGAGCGAACCTTTTGCATATCCTTGGCGCGTTAAACCATCGTCACGAATAATAAACGGGACGCCTTTAAGCCCGAACATTTGGGCTGTAATAATTCTTTTGCCTATTGCAGAGGTGTCGCAATCTGCTCCGCGACTGTCTATCACTCGCGGCTTCTGAAGTCCTACAGCAATTTCATAGGCTTGTTTCTGATCGTTTGCACAATGCATCGATCTAACAATTTTAGAACTTTCTTCGCCGAGGGCTGACAGCTCGACAATTTTGAATGTGTAGCCTTCAACTTTTTTGAGGTCAGTTAGAAGCAAGCTGCATGCCGGGCACTGAGGGTCGGTAAAAATTATGACCTGCTTCTTTCCAGTCCCATAAGTAAAGGGGCTCAGATCGTCAACGTTGAACTTGAGCTTCGCCACATCGATATAGCGGAATGCTTGATCAGCGTCATCGATCGAAGAAATTTCTTTTTGGCTCCACGTGTCATACAAACTCCCACGAAAAACAAATCTGCCATTATCACTTACGAACGCAAGCTTTCCGTTCTTGACGGCCGCGATCATTCCGTTAATTGGCAATGGCGTTGTTACGTTATTTTCTTGGGCATTTGCAGTGCAGTAGCTGCTTGCAGACGTGATGAGCAAAATTGCGCAGAAGATTCTTCGGAGCATGAGGACACCTCTTTTACGATGTCATCAGGCTATAGCTGCACACTTTTCGAGGGTGTTGAATCTGACCCTTCATTGGGGTCAAAAGAAAGGGCGCCTTTCGGCGCCCTATGGCGTTACCAAACTACTGGTGCTGAGTCTTCAGCAGAGTCATCTGTGGCGTAGAGCAGGATCTTCGGTGCTTCAGGGTACGTTCTTTTCGAAATTGTGATCATCGACCCTCCTAACCCCTGCAATTTGTCATTTACGAACCAATTGTGACGGGCTATCCGGCCATCAGGATCAACACATTTCGCGGTGGCAGTCCACGCTGAACCACTCTCCTTGACCTGCAAGTCGCAGGTAGGTTTCTGGTTCTGCTTCACATCGATAGACACCTCACCGGTTCCTCCCTTGTTCATTTGGGACTGAACAGCCATGGCGACCTGGTACTGACCTTCTGCAGGTAGCGTTGCGCGCGCATATCGAGATCCGCCGGTATCGATCTCAGATCCGTTAAGGGTGTACGTCATGTTCGTAATCCGGTCTTTTGGATGTCCACCAGTGATTTCAGGCCGAACCATGATGCCGAGAGGTGCACGGGCTGCGTTGTTATCACCTGTCCACTTAAGCGTGATTGTCCATGGTGGTGGCTCCTTGAAGATCATATTTTTTTCAACAAGGGTGTAGTTGCCACGAGCGTCGTAAACATGCACCTTGAATGGAAACTCGCCTGGCTCATCAATGGTCAGTATCCGCAGCGCCATGTTGTCGTCTTTCACAACTGAATAACCGGGCATAGCTGGCATCTCCCAGTCGTAATAGACACCCTCGACGGCTTTGAACTCACCGATATTCCTTACGCGTAAGCTCAGGTCGGCCGGTGCGTACTCAGCTGAGAATGTCGGGGAGATCGCCCAGGCCGGCCAATCGTAAATCCAGAAAGTAATTCGCTGCTGAGTTATGCCCTCACCTCCTCGATCACGGTACCCATTGATCCAAGCGCGGTAGCTCAGATAAGTGCGCTCATCGGTGATATCAGAATCCACGGGCGTGTACTTGGCCTCTTGGCCAGGGACGATTGTTTTCCCGTCCGGCATGATGAATTCACCATCCATTGTTAAATCCATGTTCGGGTACGGCATAAGCAAGTTCGCTACCCATGTTGACTCTTTCCCAACTTCCGGACGACGCGGTCCGATCAGCTGCACTCTGGGTGGACGCACCTTTCTGAATGCAACGCCAGAACGAATCGTCTTCCAAACCCGAGGATCGTCGGTCGGAGAATCTTTGTACCTCATTCTCATGTAGACATAGACGCGCTCCTCGGCACTACGAGTAAACACAACGCTATCGCTACCTGGTGTCCACGTGACACCACGGTCATAGCTCCACTCGACATCGATATTTGTAAGATCAATTGGCTGTGCATTCACCTGCAGCACTCTGAATCGAGCATTCGCATCAAGAAACGTGTTGCCCGCCCCTTTGAGTATCCCCTTGGGAATGTTGTAGGCAGCAATCTCAATTTCGTCGGTCATCGATTTTGCGCCAGAGTTCTTGTTCGTGAGCTCCGCGCGAATCTTGTATTTCCCCTTGGCCAGGGTCAGAGCAATTCGTTGTGGTGTGCGGCTTTTATTTGGAATTTCAGTCCATGCACCACCTTCAGTGGATTGCTCCCACCGGACATTACCGAGGTCTTTGGTCCAGGCACGATTGGTGACATCCGCGAACAGCGTTACCCGGAGGGGAGCTTCACCCGTTAACCGCAGCGCACGAATCGATCCGTCTAGCGCTGCGCCGTTCAAAATTGCAAGTGACAGTGGCTGTGGCGATGTTCTGGTAACGGTGTACTCCGGAACGGGAGATATGATCCGAGCCTCCGCGAAGACGCGAAGGTTTTTGCCAGCAAGATCTGCAACGTTCAAAGCGAATGACGCATGACCGGCACCATCAGCTTTTACCCATGGTGCAACTTCCGTCACAGTGTTCCAAGTCGGCTTCTGAATCAGACGAATCTCCCATGACCCCATCGTTGACTCGTTGTAGGTCTTGGTTGAGTCGTATGCATCACCGATCCCAACATTAACCTCCAGTGCCTCAGTGGAAAGAATCTTCCCATTTTCGTTATCGATAATCGGAACAATGCTCTCGTCAGGAACCGCAAGAACGTCGACCAGGGAGTGTGTGATCAAATCAGGTAACAGCGTGTAGTTCACATCAACGAAGAGCGAACGTTTTTGCCATAGAGCGGTGAATGGGGCCGTGTAAATACGGCGGTACACCGTCATGATGTCCCCAAAGGAAGGCGCAACTTCCTCACTTTGGACCTTACCTTGATTGACGTTGTTTTTGAGCTGTAGCCGTGCACTCACAGAAGTCACGACGGCATCGCCGATGTAACCACCGGCCAGCGGTGACACCAACAACGAATCGTTTACCTTCGTCTTGGACGTATAGGTAACTGTAGGGAACGACGGCTCAATAACGTCAAAAGTGAATTTGTCCGATCCTAGTTCAATTTTTTTGCCCGACGGTGTGAAGACAGAAAGCTTCCACTGAATCTTGTTTTCGCCGAGCATTTGTGCGTTGCCAACCAGGTATGGCCTTTCCCAATTGGGTCGAATGGTGAGACCTGGAGAAATCTCCTCCCACTCGACAAAGCACAGAGGCTTAGTCGAATAAGACGAAGCTGCAGTCATTGCGCGGCGCTCAATTATCGTCAAATCACAAGCAGTTCCTGACTGCTGAACGAACTCAATATCCAGATCTTCGACTTTGAAATACGCTTTATCGAACGGGTATTTTGGCCCTATTTTCACAGTGGCTACTGGGGAGACAAAGGTCACCGCCTTTGAATAGGTGCCAAGGAGATACTTCTGACCATCAGGTCCAACAATGTAGGAAGAGGCCTCGATTGGGTACGAGCCGACATCCGCGGCGGTGCCCTGCAAAGCCAACGTAGAATCGCTGGACAGGTCCTTGTACTCCGGCAATGCCTTTGTAAACTCAAGTAGACATACCGGATTGTCGTAGGGGTTGGAGTTCTGGGCCGATAGTGTCCGAACCGTGTTCAGACAAACATTATTTCCCGGCTCGAATTGCGCTCGTACAGATTGCAGGCCCAAAGGCACGCTATCCGCTGAAGTCTTTATCGCGCCCTGCAGAGCCCATACTTCATATGGAATCGCAAAGGCCGAACCAGTCAGGTCGCCCCTAAACAGCAGTAGCCTCCCTTTGCCAGCCTCACCTGCAGTAAGGGCTGCGACAGCGGCACCCAGGCTATCAACTGTCACCCGATCAATAGGCAGACGAACTGCTTGACCTGGTTCTAGTGGTTTGCGACCTACCTTCAGACCAAGGCCTGATGATTTCTCTACAAACGCAATAATGTCAGTCCCAAGAGCCTGTATAGCTACAGGCTCTGTCACCATTAACCCTGGTCGACCGTCTGTTCTGTTGAACTCCTTAGTGATGGCAGGGGTGGACAAGCTATCTTTATCAATCTGTTCGATTGGCATCTGATCCACTACATCAGCGATGCTTTTCGGCATGAGCACCACGGTAACGTTCACCGACTCCCCATCCTGGTCTGTGACCTTGATGACGACTGAGGTCTGAGTACGACCGTCAGTCTTGAAGTTCATTTCGTCATTACCGTTGAACCATACATACCCATGCTCAGGCTGCGAAACGACCGCGAATGTATGGGAACCCCAATCGTTGGCGTCAACAGCACTCAGTCGCTCCTTTCCTCCAACCCCCTCGTAGAAATATACGACCGTTGGTTTAAGGCCTGTCGGAGGCGTGTTCTTCCTTAGAACTGCTACTCGAGCTAGAGACTCAATATATTCGCCACCTGCGTCGACCACTCGGAAAGCAAACGAATCATTGCCCACGTAGCTAGGGTTAGGCGTGTAGATGTAGCCATTTTGACTGGCGAGTACGCTACCGTGCGAAGGTTGGCTTACAACTTCGTAGCTGAAGGAATCCCAGACGTTTGGATCATCAACCTCAGGCTTAAAAGCGGCCGACTTGGTGTTTTCGTAGGTGGTAATACTCAGCGCTGCACTCTCTGGCTGCAGGTTGTTTGGGAGTACGTGAACGGCAACCGAACCAGTGGCCTTCAAGCCCCCTAAATCAGTTGCCTCAACGATAAATGAATCATCACCAATAAAATCTTTGGCCGGTGTAAAAATAAGCATATTGCCGGTCACAGCCACGGATCCGTTTGCAGGTTGGGTAACCACTTTCAGAAGGTGCTGGCCTTGGTCGTACAGATTCTTGTCTGTAATCACAGGGTAATAGGGTGCTGCCGGTGTATTTTCGAGGCCTGTGATTAATCCAACCAGTCCCTCTGGCGCCAGGTTGTTCGGTACTACGGTCACAGTGGCCAGCCCTGTTACTGTAGATCCCGCTGCGTCTGTAGCACTGATGAGGAAACTATCAGTCCCTGTCCAACCTTCACGAGGGGTGTAGCTAACTTTGCCTCCAGCAGCTATAGCGGTGCCTCCTACTGGCGTGCCAATGACCTTAAAGGCAAATGCATCCGTGGGATTTGGATCAACCACCGTTGGAACGCCGGACACAGGCGTGATCTCCGTGGTCTGCATATCAAGTGCGACCATTGTCGGCGGAAAGTTTTTAGCGATAACCGTCACGTTTGCCGTGCCGATCACCTCAGCTCCAGCTAAATCACGAGCAATAAATTTGAACGACGTTTTGCCTTGGAAACCGAATGGTGCGTTGTAAATGAGCTTATTGCTCACGACCTCTGCGACACCCGTCATTGCTTGGATTGGCACACTGAATGTGTGCTGACCAGCGTCATACAGGTTTTTGTCCGCGACTGTCGGCGCTACAGCAGCTGACGCTTCACCTTCGTATGCTGTGAGATCAGCACTCGCTAATGTTGGTGCAAAGTTGGTTTTATCGACAATGATTACGCCGTCTTTAACAGCTGATTCCGAGCCGGCTGTATCCCGAACCTTGTATTTGAATGATCCAGGCCCGAAGTAACCTTCAACGGGGGCAAAGGTTACATTCATTCCGACCGCTGTGATTACCCCGACATTTGCCGGCGGTTGTTGCACGATGACAATAGCGTGGGTATCAGGCACGTCGGGATCGTAAGCAACAATCTGATCCGCCTGAACGTTGAATGTAATGGACTGGCTCGCAGAGACAGCGCCGGCAGTATCTGTTGCGGTCACCTTAGATGTCGCCGTTCCTATAAACCCTGTAGCCGGGGAAAAAGTAAGCACATTTTTTACAAGCGTCAGTGAACCCGCAGCGGGTGCTACCGATTGTGCAATAGCAAATGTTAGTGGCGAGTCATGGTTCGCATCTGTCGCGGTCAGCTCCACAGAAACAGGCGTCTCGATCGATGTCAATGCATCAATGGCGTCTACAACCGGAGCTACGTTTACAGGTAGGACTTTGACTGTGATGAACCCCGTATCAGAGCTAAGGCCGAAAGAATCTTTGGCCGTGTACGCAATTACACGACTCCCCACGAATGATGGGGACAGTGTTAATGAAAGCTTTGAGCCGCTGAAAGAATACGAACCAAAGGTCGCGTCTTGTGGTGTTGCGCTGGATAGAGAAACGGTGTCGACCTTGTCGGGATCTGTTACTGAGAGAGTCACCGACGTCGAGGCGCCCTGATTCATTGTCACCGTCTTACTTTCTACGACCGGCTTGTCTGGAACCGGGTTGACGTTGATTGACACTACTGCAGGTTTTGAAGATGTGTTACTGGCGTCAATTGCCGTAACTGAGCATGTGGTTTGGCCGTTCCAGTCTTTCGCGGGCGTGAAAACAACATAATTACCGTCAATACCGCATCCACCAATAGATTTTGAGGGCTGGCCACCTACGGTGAAACGATATGGCGCTTGACCATCTTGGTCGGTAAAAATAATCGGCGCCCTGCCGGCGACGTCCTCTTCAGTGGTAATTGATATTGCATCAACATTCGGAGCGTCGTTGACCGGCTGAATGACAACCCGAATGTCCGTGACGGTACTTTTTTCACCTGCAGCATCCATTGCAGTGATCTTGATAAAGTCCTCACCATTCCAGTTGAGTTCAGGTGTGATTTTCAGGGAATGGCGATCATCCGAAACCGATGCGGATACGTGCGATCCTTGGGCTTCGACAACGAGCTGATAGATGTCGACGCCATCAATATCCTTCACCACCGGTGTGAAGGTAAAAGGGATGTCCTCTGAACCGACTGCAGGATGAGGTATTACAATTGGCGGATCATTCATGAGGCTGGTGACGATGCGAACATTCGCCACATTTGAGTAAACGCCGTGCTGATCCTTGCCTCGATACGAAAATCCTGTAATACCGCTCCAACCTGGTAGGGGTATGAACGTGACTGTGGTGCCTTTAAGAAGGATTTGCCCTACATTCGAATCAGGCAAATTTTCTAACTCAAATGAATCCGCTGTTACTCCAGCGCCCTTCAATACGAGCGGAATTACGAGAGTTTTATCTTCATCATTCAGCACCTCCATGTCTTCAGCGACTGGCTGCGTTTGCTTGGGTTGAACGATCGTCTCGGCTAATACCCCTCCTACGCTAATAACCAGCGGGCCCGTGAATCCAGCCGGCAATGCTGCAGATCCATTACAGGAAAATTCTTCCTTTGTACGAACACCCTCACATTTTCCGAGCTGCGCACCCTTTGGCCCTCCAATTGCGATCGGAAGACTAAATGAGCCCGTCGAAGTGCAGTCATTGCGCTTCAGTGAGTACGAGACAGTAACGGAACCGCCTTCGAAGGAAGCTATTGGGTTGATGGCCAGCGACTCGGCGCTTTCAATACATTGAGAAGCAGCATTACCGGTCAGCGACCACGATAAGGCCAATGCTGAAAGCGCGAGAATTCCCTTTTTTTTCATCCCGTTCACATTCGAACTCCGATCCCGTTAAGAAAGCCCAAAAGCCGGCAAGGCCGGCTTTGGTTATTGCGTTTGAAACTAGATCTGCTGAGCCAGTGGTACGGCCGCGGTTACCAACGAGTGGGTAGCCGGCAGAGTAGCGGTCATGATCGATTCGATGATGGTCGGAGTGTTGTAGAGACCGACGCCGCCACCGACACCCGTCGCGAAACTCATGATCGACTGTCGAACGATCCCGGAAACGATGCCTACGAGAACCATAGAGCCAGCTACAACTCGGCCCAAGGTGCCTTGCATCCAGTCGGTCAGCGTTACCCAGATGGAGTCGAAGCTGTCACCACCGGTACCTGCCATAGCCTGGGTGGCCATGACTGTAACCATCAGTGCAACGCCGAATTTCATAACGTCTTTTGCGCGACGTTTTTGGTGGTTGTTCATGCTCAGTTGCATGGGGTGTCTCCTGCTTATTGCTTTTTGGGGGGTGTTAGTTTTGTACCGTTGGCGGCACGGCTTTACGCGACTCAAGTGGTCGAATCGAGGCAGTTGGTTTCGGCGCTGGGGTGCCGATCTCCCAGCGACGTGGCTCAATTTCTGTGTACATGTAACCTGGTACGTTCAGATCGCCCTTGTCGGACTCCCATGGGGCAACCCAAATACGCATCACTGTTGCTTGTGAACGAATCGGTATCGGATCACGGGCTGGTTTTGGAACGACGTAGCGCTCACCAGCGGCAATATGCGGGCTTACCGCCGGCATAACTTCCTCGATCGTCTTGCCCTCTTTAATTGCCTCGTCCTTTGCGGCCTGACGTTGCTCTACAACTTGACGAAAGTTCTCGTTTTCCGTCAGCTGATAAACGTCACGTGCAGACATACAAGTAACGCCATCAGGCATGCCCTTACATGAGTAATCCGACTGACCAATCTGAAGAAACGAGCAACCGCTCAGCGCTGAAACAAAGCCAGCAGCGATAAGCAGGCGCGCGAATGTGAACCGTGATTTCATTTTCATGGTTGGAGTATCCGTATTTGAATTTGTAGACAGGGGCTAATCTGCCCCTGTCTAGGGTCTGCGAAATCAGCGCTTTGTTTGAAGCTTTAACTGCACACCCTTCTTCACGACAAAGTCGATTTCACGAGCAGCATCTACCTCAATGACTGGGTAGAGGTTCTCAGCCATCTCGAGGTAGAAATCAGCAATGCGCTCCAAGGCCTTGCCGGTACCACCGATCGCAGCACCTTGCATTGCTTGCGAGCTGAAGGCCTGTTCGTAAACGGGGCTTACCACCTTGCCCGAGCCACCGCTGCTGCTACCGGTACCCGTAACGTTGATGCTTGGTACTTGGCGGACACTGAATGCTTCACTCACACCCTGCATGAAGCCGGCCATGAGCGACCTTGCCAAAATCGCACCTTGCTTCGAAATCAGTCGACCACGAACGCCAGCTTTACCGTCCTCACCAGAGGCATATGCATCCATACCAGTTTCGATCACAGCGCCGTCGTCACGTACGCAAGAAATCGTCTCGGCTCGCATGTAGGCGCGTTCGGAGGAAAGATCACCAAAGGCACTCGCGATGAGGAAACATTCACGCACATCCGCCCTGAAGCGGTTAGGCAGAACAGCCTCTTTCTTCACACGAAGCAGAACTGGGAAAGGATCTTTCCGAGCTCCACTACCGGTTGGCGCGTCGATACCAGTGATGATTGCGCCAGATAGGATCGAGCCAGCTGGGAGGTAAACCTCCTCTTCCTTGTTCTTGTCCTTGCTTTCCTCAGGCTCAGTTGCGCCGATAGTGCTGATTGTGAGTCGCTCTTCTTTCTTTGGACTCTGCCCTGGCTTTACCGGATCTGCGGCGGGTGCCGGAGCATTGGCAAAAAAAGCACCGATGTTTTTGTTAGGATCAACGGCTGCATTGTTATATCGACGTTGAGCCAGTTGCTCAGCCTTGACTCTCTCTTCCTTCTCTTTAAGAACAGCCTCCTTTTCAGGCGGTGGCGCCTTATCTTGAGTTTCTTTTAAAGCTTGCTGCAGCCTTTCATTGTCAGCCTTCAGTGCTTCAGCTGTCTGAGTAGTCGAACTCAGCTGCGTCGAAACATCCGCAACCTGTTTTGATAGGTCTTTCAGACCATCGCGTAGCTCCTGCTGCTGTGTGGCCCCGTCAAGCAGCGTCTTCACGTTCCGCGTCAGATCGTTGAGATTTTTCCCCTGTTGACGCTGGGTGGCATTTAACGCATCTAGACCGACTGCACGTGGATCGCTGTCAGTTAACACGTTACCGATGGTTTGCTTACCACCAGACTTACGTTTCTCATTGCCGCCAATGGCACTGAGAGCAGTAACTATCGCCAGCACGACAACAATACAGCCGCAAATGACAAGCACTCGCTTAGTGGTGGGGCTCAGGCGAGCCCAGTATGACTTGAGCATGTCCCCTCCTTAATTAAGCAAACTTGGGCGTGCAGATTCATCCGCCGGCGCTTCGCCGACCCTTGTGATGATGTAAACCTCGGTCTTGTCGCCTGGCTCAAGCATGTTCCGCGGCCATGCCGCGGACGCCGCTAGCATTGGATGAGTGCAAGATGTCTCATCGAACATAACCGGTACATTCAATGTATTTCGGACGACGCCAACGAGAACTTTGAAGTTGTGCCCCATCATCAATTGGGACCGTGAAAAATCGAACTGGATGCCGTCCTGGTAACACGCAGGCAATGTATCGGTGCTGGCCAACTTGCCCATGGAGTAACCTTTTGGAATTCCACCCAATGCTAGCGCCCGCATGATCCCCTTGATGGATTCCATGTAGGGCTGACCCTCCTCCCATTTCTTCGCCTGGCCAGAGTACCGATAACCACCAGCCCCACTTAGACCGCCAGCCTTACCGCCCGAACCAGGTGCCTGGCCGAGTACAAGATTTGCTTGAATTGGAGGAACCTTTTTAGGAGCCAGCGTCAAGCTAATAGCGACTGACTCATCTTCCTTGGGGGTGATGTACATCGTGATGGGAGTTTCATCGTTCGCCGTGACGTAGATGACGTTTTCCTTGATGGTGTAATCCTTTGGATTGGAGGTCGTTTGAACAATCGGCTTTTCAAACGGCGTCACAATCCGGTTCAAATGGTTGATTGCCGCGGGAATGATTGTGTTAACCCCAGGTTGAACAACCACATCAACGAGAGACGCGACCATCTCAGCTGCCGCTTCTGGTGCAGCACCCTTTGCGACCGAAGCCGGTACTGCTTGTAAATCATTGGCCCGACCACCGCCGCTGACTTGCACCAGGTCCTGGGTACCTTTTGGATCAGCCACGGGCTCCTTCTGCTTTGCACCGCTGGAAGCCGCCGACGCACTCGATGCTGGTGCTTTTGGTTGCAAAGGTTGGACGGTCTTCTTATCTTGAGCCTCGCTAATTGCTGCGCGCGCTGCGTTTTCGTCTGCCTCTTCAAGGCCATATTCCGCAGGATTAATTTGTGCGGGCGGCACCGCCTCGACAACTTGCTCCTGACCCGTCGACGATGGCATCTGTGGGATTTTGAGTTCGCGAGCAGAAGCCATTTGCGCGGTTGCAACCGCAGCCAGCAAGATCGCAAGTTTCATGGTTTTAGTTTTCATCGTTATTCCGATCCATACGCTTACGAGCCTCACCAGCTTTCTCCTCACGACGAATTACGTCTTCTGTTCGTGGGGCACCCGAATACACATCAATGAAGTACAGGACTGGCTTATAGTTTTTAACGCGGAGATCAAGCTCGTAGGTTTTATTGTCCCGGACAGGTTTGCCAGTAGGACCACTCATAACGGAGCGGCCAACAACATAGAACTTGTTCGTTTTATTCTTATCCCGAAGAACTTCTTTTGGCTCAAATGCAAGAACAACGCGATCCTGACGAATCTGTTGAACCTGGCTTTCAATTTTGTTGATGACATCCTGATAAATATCAGCTGAAAGAAGTGGCTCAAGAGAATTTCGAATCATGCTTGCAGACTTAGGCTTTACATTGCCCAATCGATCAGCAATGTAAAGCGCCCAGCCCTCCACATAAGCATCCGAGGCACGACTTTCATCAACCCAGGCACGCTCTGCCAGACCTGGCGGCTGCATATCGATCACCGTGCTTTTATTGAGCCAACCAACAACAGATACAAAGTTAGTTGCTAGCAAAGCCGCGATAATAACTCGATGAAATTTGCTCTCATCGACAAGCTGGCGATAAGTTTTTCTTAAATTATCAATATTCATAGATGCCTCAGTGAAACTCCCGAATGAACGAGTTCGGTATCGTTCTGGCCTTGGCGCCTGTCATTCCAGTAAACCAATAAATCATGTGAACCATGAAACCGTCGGGATGATCGTCACGATATTTACGATACCAGCGAGTTAATAAAAAACCGCCGATGGTGCATACGGCTGCGTAGCCGGTGAACATCCCAAAAACGAGACCAATCCCGATTGGCGCAATTTCGTCTGCCTGCCAAAAAAGTAAATGGGGTGGATCATCTACATACTGAGGAATATTAATAGGCTGCATTATTGTGATGCTCCACTGCTTTTAACTAGATTGGCCATCGCCTTCAAAATATCTTCAGGCGTCTTTGCACCGCTCAGAACAACTTGTTTATTGGTCGGGTTGTAGCGAACAACCGTCGTAGGCGTTTCTTTGATACCAAGATCGATAGCTTCTTTAAAATCTGCTTTGATCTTGTTGTAAAAATGGCCTTCGTCTATGCATTTAGACAAGTCAGAACCTTTAAGCCCGATTTTGTCTGCAACGACACTTAAAGGCTCGTTAGTTCCAGTTCCATTTGCTTGAGTCGAGCTAAATATTGCACCGGCCATGCGATAAAATGCGTCGTTGCCGCCCTGCGCCCCTGCACATTCAGCTGCGTAAGCCTCCTTCCTAGAGGCCTCACCATGAATAGGAACATGCTTAAAGATCACCGAGATATTTCCGCGGGAGCCGTCTGCTAGAGCTTTAGGCACAGGGAAAAACTGACTACAGAAAGGGCATTCAAAATCGGAGTATTCGATCAGAGTAAATTGGGCTTTAGGGTCACCGTAGCGACGCTCAATATCTCCGGGGTAGCTCTGAGGGGTTGTCTTGCTCGGCTGAGAAGTTTCTTTTCCAGAAATCAACGATTGAAGCCGTGCTTCCTCCAGGACCGCGTCCAAAGCATCGCGCTGCAAAGCCCACGGCTTAACCTTTGCGAACGAGCGATTGGTTTGCTCAGATAGACGAGCAGCCTCATCAACCTTCTTGTTTAACGCAAAAAATGCACCTGCGCTGGCTACCGTCAAGGTCGCCAGGCAGATGGACAAAACTGTGTTGGAGTTGAGCTTCATAGATACCTCACCGTATGTATAAATAGTGAGGCCTTAATAATCAGCGGGGTGGCTAATCTGACCCGACAACGGGGTCAAAATGCAGTTTCCAGATGGGACCTGGATTCAGTACGAGCGCCGATCTAGAGGCGTTTCGGCAGGTTACCGATCAGCAAGCTGGAGGCTATGGGCATGAGCACAATGATGACGACCGGGATCACCATCGGCGGTATGGGTAGCGGCGCAATAAAGCTAATCATCAAGGACACGACGATGAACGATATGATTTTCGAGCTATATGTATTCAGGAACGGGGATGAGTGCTGAAACGTATATCGCTTTATGTTCCAAGTCATATACCCACCCAGAACAGATGGCACCAGTATCACAAGCATGTAAGGCAACCACATTACTAGCAATAAAAATCTGTAGTAAACATGGTACAACACCTTCGTTAGTGCCTCTCCACGATTGGATAGAAATTTAAACCACAAATTACCAAGATTTTCCCAAGCTTTAGATTTCTCTCGCTCTTCATCTGTAGGAACGAAAAGGCTCCCCACCCACTTGTTAAGACCGTTATCTAGATGTAACTGTGTGTAAAGCGAATCTGTATCTCGAATAAGCTGCTCATGTTGAGATTTACCCATGAGAGCCTCTCCCCAATCCTGCTCCTTAAGGATGGCTGTATCGATAAAACTGTTGGGCACAAGTACGACTATCAACAAGATTTCAATGCAGATAAATACAAGAGCAGCCCAAAGAGTTTTGGGCATCTTCTCTTCAACGTCAGCCATTGTCAGATCGCCTTGATGTCGCGCCAGACCTGGCCAATGGAAGAATCTTCTGGAAGCAGAAGGCTCTCGATTCGATTACGTGCCACTAGATTCGCATCGGTTTTTACCAACCCATCCAGAAGCGCTTTTAATTCCAGGACAGCTTGCGTTGGCGCAGGGTCAAGAAGCAATAAGTCCGTGAAACCTGACAGAAACGGCTCCAAAAACGCTTCGAGACGATCGCGATCGCGACCACCTAAAGACTGCTGGTATGAGGCCAAAGATACTTTCAACAACGCAACGCATTCTGGACTTGTAGATTCCCTACTCACCATTTTCATTGCTTCTGGAATAACCTGTACGGCGGTAGGCCAATCTGCATCAAGAATATTGAGCACCATGCGTGCTTTGTCATCTTTATCAAGAAGTCGCGTCACGCTATCATTTCGTAGTCGCACGATTAAGCTGCCTCTCTTACAAGCAGTCGAGCTTTTTCGACTGCTTTATCAAAAACTTTTGGTCGAGTTAGAACTGGAATTCTGCCCTTCTCAATTTGTCCGCCCGCCAAAATGGCAACAAATTCGAGATTAGGTAATTGCCCAAATAGCTGCGCTGGGAACAACTCTCCCTCCTCATCCATCAACCGTTCGCCCACATTCAAAGAGTGCATATGAGGATCATCTTTGGTCGAGTTACCTTGTGTGCGCATAACGTACTTGTAGTACGTTTTAGGGATCTTGTCGGCAATATACTGCTGTGTATCCTGATCAGTGATACGAAGTGCAATTGTATGGTTAGTGTTGCCAAGCACCTGTCTTGCTTTAGCAGGCGACCCCATTCGAGCTTCAAAGTCCGCAATTGTCTGAGTCGCAACATAAAGGCGCATCCCTGCTCCACGCCCTTTGTTAAGAAGCTGAACTAATTGATCATTTACTGTTTCTGCAGCCTCATCAACAAAGATATTAACAGGGCGGCGTTTTAATTCTTCCGCATCACCGAAGTTATACCGTTGACCTGCCACCGCAGCCAAGTCAGCCAAGAAGATAGAGCCAATCGCGGAGCCGACCATGGAGTCGGACAGAGAGTCAAGCCCCATGTATAGGACTTCTGCGCCCTGGATAACTTTACTGGAGTCAGTAATTTCACGTTCGTCCTCTGGATCATCCATATTAGGGGAAAGAATCGGTCCCATATGCCCAGAAGTAAGCATGTTCAGCACCGGCAGCAGGGACGCAATCATTTTGCCGAAGTGAGCCTTGTCGTGCTCGAACATCGAAAGCAAACCTTCAAGATCCGAACTTGGTTGCAGCGGAACAATTTCCTCACGATAGAGTTTGAGAAGATTCTTGGCCTTCATCTCATCATTTTTTGCCGATGCCAAAGCACCACGCTGCAGTGCTTCATAGAGTGGGTGAACCTTTGAGCCGTAAGCATTAATAGCTCGAATCACCAACGGTGCTAGGCCACCCTCAAGGCAGCGGCGAAGCTCCACCAGGGTCGGCAAAACTCCACAAAGCAACAGAGCCTGGATAACGTTGTTAAGCGCCATCTGAGCAAATGCTTGGAACGGGTCACCGCCCTCAGATTTCATAAGTGCAGCGATGCGTGAGGCAACTTCTGTCGCCCGACCAAAGTTCTTGGTTGGGGAGATCCGAACGCTTATTTCCGGGAACGCTGGGTGGAAGTACTTAAACCGCTCAGGGCGACCTGCCAATTCGCAAGCTCGCTTGGCGTTCTCGGCCATCTCCTTATCGCCCTTCGGATCTAATATAATTACAGCTTCATTTCTAAGAACGGCCTGACTTATAAGTAAATCGAATAGGCGAGTTTTTCCGGAACCTGTTGTACCAACAATTAGGGTATGGAGCGACGACAGGTCTTCCTGGAAACCAATAGGGCGATCAGGCTGTAGCGAAATCCCATGAATCCAAGGCGAGCCCATGTATCCATCAGGAATCTTGGGCATGATCTTGGTAATGTCCCGCTTAAGCAGTTCGAATACCTGCTGCCCTTCCCTTTGAGTCCACTTAAACCCGGTCCCCAGGAATAACTTGCCGCGGTTTTCCAGCATCTGCTCAATGAGTTCATCCTGCCCCATCAGGACAACGTCTTTTGCTCTTAAACCTTGACGGACTCGATAGAGATGGACAGCAGCTGGCACACGCCTTAGGGCGAATCCTCCCATCACAATCATTGAGAGATAAAACGGCTGAGATGGCAAACTGGTGTAGAAGTGGACAGCACTTGTTGCCGCCATTCCAAGGACCCAGCCTCCTACCTCGAAAGCCTCAAAATTTGGCCTCCAAGGCATCTCATATGCCCACTCACTCATCTCTATCAATCCATCAATTCAATGACATGATTGTTCCTGACCATGAGGTATTGATGGGTCGCTATTAGCGCCCTCTTGAGGGTCGATTCGTCGACCTGCAGGGCATTCGAGATTTCGCTCAACTTTCGAGGTTGGATACTTACGACTCGCCGCCCGTTCATCTCATGCTCTTTGCACAATGAGATTGCCGATTCAGCGACGTTGGCCAAGTATCTCGCCTCCTCACGATTACGAGCCGAAGCCATGGAGTGTCTGTACTTGCCTTTTGTGAGGTACTCGAAGATCTCACCAAGGTAACTCGTAAGAAGCACCCCTTTGGGGTTCTTCCAATTTATTGTTCCTGTGAAGTCGTCCCACAGCCACCCGGCACGCTCCAGCTTAGGAATGTCATCAATGACAAAACCCTGACCTTCGAATGTGAAAAACGGTTTATAGCTATTCATTGACACTGTCTTATCGAGATTTTCCGCATACCACTTCAATGCCCTCCCCAATTCCGGAGTGACTTCAAGGTACGCATCAAATTCCTCAGCCAAATCTTGCGCACAAAAATAATCCCCTCCGGAAGACGACAGTGGCTGTACTTCAACCGTAGCTGGGGGCTTAACAGGAGTGGCAGACAGCGGCTCGCGCGGTTTACGTGCCTGGCCTATGCGGATTTCTGAAGAAACCTCAGAACCGCTTTGTACCTTGATACCGCCAGGGCCTCCCGGTGATCTACCACTATTTTTTTGTGATCCAATGCCGCGTTTCACCGTTTCTTTCTTGGGCAGGATTTCTGGCGGAGGCTGAACACGATTTTGTGGCTTCAACTCTTGGCCATCGCTTGTTTGTAACGAGCTGACAGAAGTGCTGCCTTGCACAGTGTGAGTAATTGCTTCCTGAAACAGTGGCTCATCGAATACTGGCCAATCGGCGTCACGATTTAAATCGGGACCGTCCCAAAAAACCTCTGGTGGGGGTTCTAGAAGGACGCCGGCGCTTAAGTTAGGAAGATCGTACTCTTCTGTAAGAGCACTAAAAGATTCTTCTTGGGGTGATAACTCGACGGTAGATGGATCGTATTCGTGGTTTGTCAGATCTGAAGGAGGAAGGTCAAAGCCTCCAGACGAATCATGCGACGTTATGCCTACAGGATCTGTAAACCGCTCTACTCCCTTTGGCAGGTTCACAGTTAATGGTGAATCCGCAGGGATTTCTCCGATGAACTGAAGCGAAAGGTCCACGTTAAAGTTGTTGAAACCAAATTCATCTGAAAGAGCCAGTTCAGGTGGAATAACCAGTTGTGAACTAGCAGTATCCAGCTTCTTTTCAGTCCGAGGAGATTTGAACTCAACGGAAGGCACGCGAGGTAGTTGGGGCTCCGCGAAAACATCCTTATCGAGGGCAGGCTCAGAAGCCGAGATGGGCTCTTCATGCTTAATATCCAGACGCAAGGATCTATCAGGCAGATCCATGCCGGCCAGCTCAAGGACTTCGTCATCGATATCACCAAAGTCGTAAGTATATGCCCTGGCAGCATCGTCATTAGCCGCAGAGGCTTCACATTCCGATTGCAATTGGTCAGTTGCTGGCGGATGGAATGCGATGCTACCTGAATCGCTCTGGTCGCCAGGCACATTGAAAGTTGAGTTAGCGTCAGATGCAAAATCACCCAATTCTAGCTTTTCACCGCGGGCGGATAGATCCTGTTCGGTCCTAGTTTTTTTCTTGCTTTTCTTCGCCTGAGTTTGTCCCGCAGGCGCAAGAAGTGGAGCTACCCCCCCTCCGACACGAATTCCCAATTCCGCGCCAGGAATCGCACCAGCCACAACGATCGCACCGTCCGGCTTCACGCCTGTGCTATCGGCACCTTTCACCCTTATGGTGGTATCCGTTGCATCTTCGATAGCTACCAGGTGAACTGCGCCTGCACGCGGCGTTTTTTGGCCAGATTGACTTGGCCCTTTTGGAGACGCTTGCTTGATTGGAGCAGATGTCTCAGGTCTTGTGCTTGGCGCCTGAATATGAGGCGGAGACTGTGGGATGGACTGAGCAGCTGATGGTTTCGGCGTCACAGCGCCGAATGGGTCCTGCATGCCGGCCGGAACAGAGAAATCAGGAGCTTTAAATTGCTGATGGACAATCTCCGCAGCTTGGGGCGTCGAGATGGCCTCCTCACTTGGCATCGTGAACATGGCGGGCATTGCACCATCTGCAGACAGCCCAGCGAGGTCAGAGTTGGACCCGTCAATTACTGAAACAGTCAACGGGAGACTTCCAACAGGATCACCAGTAGCAGACGAACCAACGCTGAATCTCATTTCATGCTCATCATCTCCCACCGTACCTACAGCAGACGCAGGAAGCGGTTCGAAAGGAAATAACAGCGTCGACGATGAAAGCTTTACGCATTTGAGCTTTATTGGCTTTGACCTTCCTGCATTAAGAATGTCAGGCGCTACAGACCAATATATCGAGCCCTCAGGCGAGCGTTCAATGATGTTGTGGTCGAGCAGCATCTCACCCAAGGCATCCGGGCTTCTTGGCACTGCCTTTATCCCTTTCTCCACCAATGATTCAGTGATATCACGGACACCTTGCGCCCAAACGACAAACACACCGTCACCGAACACCCATACTCGCTGCCCGCTTTCATTGATCTTCCACGTACCAACACTTTTTAGTAGCCTCATCGCATCCACAACCAGGGATGCAACTGGAACACCAATCCCCATAGCAGACTGACCAGAAGCATCTCCTCCATATTTACGAAGATCCGCTTCCACAGAGCTTGAGTCTGCCTTGATAACAAGGCCAGTTAGAAGCCGCTTTTCATCCTCGCAAGCAATGGCGCTGATCATTTCAAAGTAGAGATCTTGGCCTGCCTCCATCAGCCATAAACGCAGATCCCTGTGCAGCAATCGCTCAACCATCGTCGTTGAGAGGTGCTTATGGATTTCGTGTCGATTAGGGTTCCAATGAATAAAGTATCGATCAACACTATGTTCTTCAGCCCACTCCGGAATTGTGTTGGCCACAGGGTGCCAGATCTTTTCCGCGGAGCCATCCGTGACTCTCAAATCGTAAAGCGGCTTACCAACATCATGCAGAAGAGCGGCCAGAACAGCCGCAACGTTCCAGCGGTCGCGCCGCTTGATGCGTTCAGCGGGATAGCGATCATGGTCAAAACTTGTCACTTGACATGAGTTGAGAGCATGAACGGCTGCCTCTAGGGAGTGAGCAAGCAGCCCCCCCGGCCCTCTATGATGATGTGCCTGTGATGCAGGCAGCATGTGAACAAAGTCGGCGAAGGCGTCCAAAACAGGAAGGATTAAACGATTGAATTCAGCAGGCGGAAGACCAATGCCACTGGCGATCTGTCGGACTTTTGAAGCCTGAGCATCCAAAAGTACGCGGCCAGGCACATTCGCCAACCATCCTTTTTGGAAAGGCGGATATCGCAGTGATGCCTCGTCACCGGTTTTCAGATACTTCTGAATTTCAGGGGACCTGAGATCGAGTACTTGAATCTGGTTATCTGTGAGGCTGCCTGGCCGTTTTGACGCAGGCGCATTCGCCTTGCCGAGGCCTAATAGCTTTTTGAGAAATTGCATTCCACTCTCCTGTTGCAATGCATTCTCCGCAGCCCAACCCTTCCCTGTTGACCAATCCGAACCCATAAGGGGGACAGACTCGAATCCGTACGCTTAATGGCACCCATATGATCCCCAATACACAAACCGGGGGGCGACATGCTTAAGACCAAACTCATAATCCTAGCCACAGCGGTTTTTCTATCCGCATGCTCTACGCATGAAAATCCATACGATGCTCAGTCAGCAGCAACCACCACCTACGTGCCTGTTCGATTAGCACACGAGTTTTACAGCAGCTGGGGACACGACGGACGCGGTGGAGCGGCCTTAAGGAAGCCTGCCTATCAACACGTGATGGGCAGCGAAGAAATGGTCATGACTACGCACGGTAACTATGCAGATCTGCGCTCAGGGAGCGGAGTTCCTCCTGGAGACAGCGTAATTGTGACTGCCCTCAACAGCGGGATGAACTCGGCGATCGATAAAGCCTTAACCGTCGCGCCTGAACGGCCAATCACCACAACCTCGTTTCGTCCTCCCTTGGAAGCTACAGAGGCTGAGTATCTGATTGCCTATCGGAAGTTCTGCAAGGGCGCCGGTTCGGAGCTGACTGAGCGCGAATGGGAACTCGTTGCTCGTGGTGGTCCTAAAGGCATTCCACCCTCATTGCGAGGGAAATGCCTTCAGATGAAATGACCTTAAAAAAACCCGCTCGTGAGCGGGTTTTTTTAGATTCCTAAGAAGCTAAGAGTCGCTTCACACGCACTGGAGCCGTATGACAAATAACCAAGGATTGGCCCAATAACAAAGCCAACACAAATTGCGAAAAGGACGGCGTGGCCAGGTCGGATTTCAAGCGCACCGTCATTATCGGAAACCATAACGGCACCTACGTTACCTTTCGCCCCTCGCTTTTCGTCATGCTCGATCAGCTCGCCATTTGCGGGTTGAATCTTTGACTCTAGCAGTCTTGAGATATCGCTCAAGATCGCAGCAAGACCATCGATGGACTTCACGATGCTCTTGATACTGCGGGCAGGTTCATTTTTCCGAACAAAGATGGTCATAAATCGTCGTCTTGTCTGCACACCGTTCATAGCAGCTCCTCGGCCATTTGGAATGCATAGACGGTAAACACAATCAACCCCAAACAGCGGCCTATTCGGTACCAATCATGGGTTCGATATACGGACTGCGCCGTGAAATTTCTCGATATGGTTGTCACAAAAGCTGAGTCGGTTATCGATGCCCTGGTATCACGCCCCTAGCCAGACATTCAAAAACGATCGTTCTCGGACGATGTTAATCCCGATCTGGTCAATGCCGGCTCCACGGTCTCATGCACTCAGCGGCCAATCACAATCTTCGAAGAATCTGACTTATGACTAATCACGAGAAACTCACTGATAGCATTCCAACAGACAATGAAACCCAGAAGTCGAATGACCTACAAAGCTTCGCGGAAGCAGTAGCTGAAAGGGATCAATCGCTTGTCGGCGAAACGCAGATGACCTGGCTGTCGCCTCTTCTGATCGAGGAGGAGGAAGGCTTCAATGAGCGTGACTACAACCTTCCGCACACGATCGCGCATATCGAGATGCTTGCCAAAGCGTGGGCCCAAAGTGCTCAGATGAAACCAATCGAAGTTCAAGTCGTTGATGGCCGATGCTTCGTTCGGGACGGGCATTGCCGCCTGCGTGGAGCCCGCCTGGCAATCAGCCGGGGAGCGATGATCAAACGCATTCCCGTGATCGAGCTCAAAGGTAACAACCAACTCGCTAGCCTTCGAATACTGACCTCGAACGAACAACTAAAACTGACAATTATGCAACGTGCCAGAATCTACCAGCGACTGCGCAGCTGGAACTGGGATGACCATCAGATAGCCGAACACATTGGTAAAACCTCCACCCATGTGCGCGAGACCCTTCGCCTCCTTTCACTACCGGCACAGATACAAACCCTGCTCGAACAAGACGTAATAAAGCCGCATCTTGCGTTGGACCTCTTTCGCAAATACGGTGATGAGAGCGTCGAAATCATTATGAGCTCCTATCGTAAGCGCCAAGAAGAGATTGAGGGTGCGGCCCCGCTGCAGCTGGACATTGATCAAAGCTCCAATACCGATGCAAGCGATCTTCTGCAGGCAGCTTCAACCCAGGTCAATAATGAAGCATTCGAATCATCGCAAGTTGGGCAGAATCCGCCTCAGGTGGCGTCGGCGAAACCTGGGAAACAGATCAAACTGACTAGTAAAAACATCGCCGTACCAACCCGGCGAATAGGCAAAAAACTGGTGACGAACATGACATCCTCTATGACAGGCATTTCGCAAATTATGCGCAAGACAGCCGTGGTTGACGCTAAGGGTGGCACCGTTGCAGTGGCCATTCCCGTCGAGCTGTACGAGCAGTTTCTCCTAGTCTCGGATGAAGCAGCGCGGCATCGTAAAGAGGAACCTAAAAGCTCAGAAGGCGATCAGGAGAAACAAGTAAACTTGAGCCTAGCGAGTTAATTCGTTAATTTAAAAAAACGCCCTAGTAGGGCGTTTTTCATTGATACCCAAGAAAAGCTAGCGTTGATCACTCATCGTCGAAGTTATAACTGCCCGGAGCCAGGTTCTCGAATCTGGTGTATTTACCGATGAACGCCAGTCGAGACGTACCGATCGGACCGTTCCGCTGCTTGCCGATGATGATCTCGGCGATGCCTTTGTGCTCGGTTTCCGGGTGATAGACCTCGTCCCGGTAAACAAACATGATCACGTCGGCATCCTGCTCGATTGCTCCTGATTCCCGGAGGTCAGAGTTGATCGGGCGTTTGTTCGGTCGCTGCTCAAGAGAGCGGTTGAGCTGGGACAACGCCACCACCGGGCAGTTGAATTCCTTAGCCAGTGCCTTCAGGGAACGGGAGATCTCGGAAATCTCATTGGTCCGATTGTCCCCCCCGGAGCCAGGAATCTGCATCAACTGCAGGTAGTCGATCATGATCAAGGCCACGTCGCCGTGCTCACGCACCAGACGACGGGTCCGCGCGCGCATTTCCGAAGGGCTGATGCCGGCCGTGTCGTCGATGAACAACTTGCGATTGTTTAGGAGGTTAACCGCCGAGGTAAGGCGCGGCCAATCGTCGTCCTCGAGGCGACCGGCACGGACTTTGGTCTGGTCGATGCGCCCGAGGGACGACAACATACGCATGATCAGCGATTCGCCAGGCATCTCCAGAGAGTAAACCAGTACGCATTTGTCGCTGCGCAACACGGCGTTTTCCACCAGGTTCATCGCGAAGGTGGTTTTACCCATCGACGGACGGCCGGCGACGATGATCAGGTCGGACGGCTGCAGGCCGCTGGTCTTCTCGTCGAGATCGGTGTAGCCGGTGGACAGACCAGTGATGGCGTTATCGGTGTTGAACAAGGTGTCGATGCGGTCGATGGCCTTGGTCAGCAGGTCATTCACGCTCACCGGGCCACCGGTTTTAGGCCGGGCCTCGGCGATCTGGAAAATCTGCCGTTCGGCTTCGTCGAGAATCTCCTCAGCCGTGCGGCCTTCGGGGTTGAAGGCGCTGTCGGCAATCTCGGTGGCGATGCCGATCAACTGCCGCAAGGTTGCCCTCGCGCGAACGATCTGCGCATAGGCCTTGATGTTGGCGACGGAGGGCGTGTTTTTCGCCAGTTCTCCGAGGTAACCGAGGCCACCGACTTGCGAGGTCTGACCTTCCTTGTCCAATTGCTCGGCCAGGGTCACGACGTCGATTGGCGAGTTCATGTCCGCCAGTTTGGCGATCGCACGGAAGATCAGGCGGTGGTCATGTCGATAGAAATCACCGTCGGAGACTTGATCGAGCACGCGTTCCCAGGCGTTGTTGTCCAGCATCAGACCACCAAGCACTGCCTGCTCGGCTTCAATGGAATGTGGTGGGACCTTTAAAGCGGAGGTTTGAAGGTCGTACTGAGAGGGTTCAGTAATCTCGTTCATTGATCGCCTTCTATTTTCGCCCTTAAGGGCTGTTCGTTAAAGACAAGCGAAACTCACGATCTAACACTAAGGAGACCGGCGTTTAGCCCTTGGGGTCCTACTCCTGCGTTCTTTCTCTGCCTTCACAGCGGTCGCCACAACATGTGCGTTAACACGCCCGAGCCTTGGGTTTCGAATAACTTGCGGCACGCCCATCTCTGCATCTGTAAATTCGTGCGAGCCAGCCTTGAGCTCCTCAAAGCGAGTGTATCGACCATCAAAGCCTAATCTGACGAAGCCAATAGGGCCTTCACGTTGCTTCCCAATAATGATTTCCGCTGTCCCTTTGAATCTGGAGTCAGGGTTGTAGATTTCATCCCGGTACACGAACAGGATCACATCGGCGTCCTGCTCAATCGCGCCGGATTCACGCAGGTCTGAATTAATCGGCCGCTTGTTGGGTCGCTGCTCCAGCGAACGGTTGAGTTGCGATAACGCCACAACTGGGCAGTCGAACTCTTTAGCCAGCGCCTTGAGCGACCGCGAGATCTCCGAGATTTCGTTGGTTCTATTGAGTCCGCCAGCTCCAGGCACCCGCATGAGTTGCAAGTAATCGACCATTATCAGACCGATTTCACCGTGAACACGGCGAATTCGCCGCGTTATTGATCTCATCTCTGATGGACTGAGGTTCGCCGTATCGTCGATAAATACACGGTCATGCTGATTAATTATTTCCGCAGCACTGACCAGCTTGGGCCAGTCCTCATCTAGCAACTGGCCAGATCTGACACGTGACTGCTCTATGCCGCCGATAGAGGAAATCATGCGGCTAACCAACGTGTCTCCTGGCATCTCAAGCGAATACACCACGACAACCTTTTCTGATCGTTGTATGGCGCTTTCCACGATGTTCATAGCAAAGGATGTTTTGCCCATCGACGGTCTTCCAGCAACGATTACAAGATCAGCAGGCCGAAGGTAATTGAGACGCTTATCCAGCTCCTCAAATCCAGTGGAAAGACCAATAGCCTCCCCACCAGATTGGTTCAGTGTGTTGATTGTATTTACGGCTTTACTGAGAAGCTGCTCCAGTCCAACCGGACCGCCCTCCTTCGGCCGCGTACCAGCCACACCCAGAATCGCTTGTTCTGCCAGATGTACTAGGTCGTCAGCGGACTTGCCCTCTGGTCTGAGTGCGCTTTCTTCAATGTCATCACATGCCTTAATGATGCTTCGAAGTCTTGCACGCTCACTGATTACACGCGCGTAAGAGACGATATTGGCAACAGAGGAGGTGTTTTCATACAACTCGCTCAGATAGCTGAGACCGCCGGCGGCCTCCAGGTGACCGTTGGTTTCAAGAACGTCGTTTAAAGTCACCACGTCCATCGCTTTACCGGATTCAGCCAGAAATTCGAGAGCCTTGAAGATCAGCCTATGATCACCACGAAAGAAATCATCTCCGGCCAGATAACCTGAAACCTTCATCCAAGCCTGATTTTCACGCAGCAGCCCGCCCAAAACCGCCTGTTCAGCCTCAACAGAATGCGGTGGCTCCTGATTGGATAACCCGACAGCTTCGGAAGGGGTGAATAGGAGATCGTTCAAGCGGTTAGCCTTGGTAAGTAAGTCTTGTTTGGATGGTTGATCAGGGCACGGCCCGGAAGATTAGCACGGCAGATGATCAACAACCCGCCATAACCCAGACCAACAGTCGGGGGCAAATTCACAGCCTAGAAGCCTTGGAACTACCGGCCCCTCCTACCCACTGGGCAATTGAGTCGCTTAGGGCAACCGGAGCAAGAAGCGGCATTGGGATGCGTCGGACGCGCCCTGAGGCCTTCTGAACGCAGAAACCAATAACGATTCCAAAGGCTGATTACTTGACTGCTGTTCAGCAGCTGCACAGGCTTGTATTCAGTACCACGGGGGGTCACACAGCGAACAAATCCAGTAGCGGAAACAGGGTAGTTCACACCAAACAGTGCAGTGGACTGGCGTGCCAGAATGAATGCATAGACACTTAACTGAATCACGTCCTTCATGTACACGCGTGCAATTTTTCGCCGCTTTGTATCAACGGCAACAAGCCAACCGCGGGCAAGAAACACTTGATCTCCACGACCATGCAAAGGGACGGGGATTTCAGTCGATAAATTGCGCTCAGACAGCACTACCTGCGCACCACGCAGTTGCTCTGGTAACGCCTCTCTCCAACTACCTATCCCGTTGCTCATCCTGTCACCTTACCCGCTTCTTATTTCCACACTATCAGCCTTTGGTGAATTGCAACCCGTAAGCTAAGAAGATGGAAAATTGCATTTTTGCTGACCTGTGCGAAGGTGGTTTTGACAACGAGTCAATGAATGAGGTGAGTGATGGCAGAACGAAAAAGACGGCTCCATCCGCATTCCGTTTCGGCAACAGAGCTTTCCAAGCTTGGACACTGTGAGCTGATGGTGGCGTTGAATATTCAGGATGACGGAAACAGCGATAGCGCTGTGGCCGCTCACGAAGGCAACCAGGAACATGATCGTTTCCATGTCCGAGCGGTACTAAATGCGGGTTCAGCAGCAGAGGTTGAGCGTCTACATCGGTAACGGGGTAGGGATCGAATAGCCGCCCCGTTCACCTGTCCTCTTGGCATTGTGGTCTCAATCATTAGGAGACCCGCCATAGTGTTTGATCTGGTCGTTGTAGAGTCGCCGAAAAAGGCGAAAACAATTTCAAAATACCTCGGTGATAACTTCAAGGTAGCGGCTTCAGCTGGACATATTCGTGACCTTCCGGCAAGGGAGATGGGTGTTGAAGCACCCCACTATCGACCTCAATATGAGGTGTACGACGAAAAGAAGAAAACGGTTGGCTGGTTAAAAAAACTAGCGCAGGAGGCCCGATCCGTTTATCTCGCAACTGACCTTGATCGTGAAGGTGAAGCAATTGCCTGGCACCTGCTTGAGGTGCTCAAGCCGAAGCATCACAAAAGAATGGTTTTTAACGAGATCACTAAAAAAGCACTATTGGCTGCGGTCGAAAGCGCAGGCCAGATCGACATGGCAAAGGTCGCAGCCCAAGAGGCAAGACGCGTTAGCGATCGAATTGTTGGTTACACGGTTTCTCCCCTCCTTACAGAACTGACTTCTGCTCCTACCCACCTTTCCGCTGGCCGAGTGCAAAGCTCTGCCCTCCTTTTGGTAGTTGAGCGGGAGGAGGCGATCCGGGCATTCAAGTCAGTTGACTATTACAAGTTGTCTGTCGGATTCCCTTGGCCAGGGAAAGAGGAAGGCTGGAAAGCCCAATGGCTACATAAACCGTTCCAACAGGCATCGCAAGTAGCGGTTACTGAGGTTTTCACTCAGTTTGATGTTGTACGCGGACTCGAGGATGCAATCAAAAAGCTACCCGTCTTCATGGTTTACAAGGTTGAGTCGAAAGAGGCGCTTCGAAATGCCCCTCCTCCATATACGACCTCGACACTTCAACAAGCGGCAAGTAACTCATTAGGAATGGAGGTCGACGACACCATGAAGCGTGCACAGGCGCTTTTTGAAGCCGGTCTGATCACCTACCACAGGACTGACAGCGTCAACCTTTCCGAAGAGGCCACGATGGCTATTAGGGAGTGGCTGACCTCAAACAAATATCCAGTACCGGACAAGCCGAATAAATGGTCATCGAAAGCTGATGCTCAAGAAGCGCACGAAGCAATTCGACCTTCAGATGTGGCAAATCTGGAAGCAGGTGAATTTTCAGCCGACAGCCCAGAGGGAAAGCTATACAAGCTCATTTGGCAGAGAACGATGGCCAGCCAAATGCTCCCAGCCCGGTACAACGCCAAAAAGATTCTTTTACTCTCCGCAGTGAAAGTTGCAGACCAGCACCTCCAATTTTTAGCCACTGGCAGAACACTTACCTCGCCTGGTTGGTTAGCGCTAACCCCCGAAGATGCCGCCGTCGAAGTTAGTGAGGATGAAAATGAAGAGGGAAATGCTCTCCCAGAGATCGCTGAAAACACGCGACTTCAATGCAAGGAGCTCAGTGTTACGCGGTCTGCTACCAAGCCGCCACCGCGGTTCACTGACGCATCACTGGTAAAAGCACTGGAATCGCACGGGATAGGCAGACCGTCGACTTATGCGTCCACTATGGCCACGTTATTTAAACGATCCTACATAAGCAAAGAAGGTAGAAAGCTGTTTGCCACAGAGCTTGGCATGGGAATCATCGGCCTTACACGAGGGCGCTTCAGCTTTGTGTCCCTCGACTTCACTCGCATGATGGAAGGTGCCCTCGACCAAATTGCGCAAGGCCAAGCATCCTACATCGGGGTGGTTGCCTATCAGCATGATTTGCTTCTTAAGGAAGTCGCCGGAATCAAAGCCGATCCCACGATTACGGCCCTCGCCCAGGAAAAGCGGCTTTTGATGTTCGGCCCTCAACAGATCTGCCCCATCTGCAAAGTAGGCGAGATGAGGCGGCGAGGCTCCTCCACTAATGGGTTTTGGGGGTGCTCAAACTATCCCACCTGTACAGCTACATGTGGTGAAACAAAGTCTCGAGGAAAAGCACCGGCACCTGACTTGGCCTCTATTAGACTCAAAAGCACAGGCTCGGAAGCATCCAGCAAAGCTGAGCTGGTAAAGTCGGATGAGAAATGCCCCAAGTGTAAAAAGAACCATTTAGCCTTAAGAAACGGCAACAACGGACCATTCTGGAGCTGTCTCGGGTATCCGAAGTGCAAATTCTCCACGAACGATGATGGCGGGAAGCCCGCTGTCAGTTCTGGAAAATAATCGTGATTCGCCCCATTTCAAGGGGCGAATTCATGAAACAGCGGCAGCCGAAGCTTTGATAATCCGCACCACGAATGGATCATCGGAAAAAAGTTATGTGCATCGACGCCGCGATTGCGGTTGCCAGCTATTCATCTGCCAATCACAGACTTCCAATTGAGATTGGTATCGCCACGGGACATAACACGCTCAATATCGTGATCAGGCGGGTTCCTGGCCAAATTGAACTTCATGAGGAGCATGAGGAGGCAGTGGGCCTCAGCTCCATCGAAATGGATGCTGTAGGCCTTTCAGCCGAGAAGGCCTGTGACCTCATAAATGAATTTCTGGTCGGCGGCATCGTTGGTTGCAGAGACGCGCGCGAGAAAGAGGCCCTCGACTGCCTTTTCCAACTGGCCAAGCAAGAAAAGGAATTCCAACTCCATGAGCTTGGTAGCTTCAACATCATTGCGCCACCGTGTGAGGACAAGTCTTGTGTCGAGATGGAAGCCAGAATGATGGTCTTCATGGCCAAACAACATCGCTCAAGGAGCCAGACATGCTTCGTAGCCACGGCCTGACTGGTGAAGTACGAGAACAGCTGCAGAGACTTGTTGATTTAACCGCGGCACTTGAGCGAACCCAGACGAAGATTCTTTACGGGCATCAGCCCACACCCGACGACTACCAGATGCTTGGCGAGGGCCGTCGTGAGTTCGGCGACTTACTATCAGCTTTTGAACTACTCCCGCCGACGTCGAAGAGCTAGTTGCATACGTAAGAACGTAGGTTATTAGTAGTTCAACACTCAACAGACGTCCTTAATTCTCAAGGGGCGTCGCTCATACCGAAAGGATCGGAAACAATGCTCATACTCTCCCGCCGCGTTGGCGAAACCATCTGCATCGGCGATGACATAAAGGTCACCGTATTGGCTGTTAGCGGTAACCAGGTGCGAATCGGCATCGACGCCAAACGCGATACCCCAGTCCACCGTGAGGAGATCTATCAACGAATTCAATCCGGGACGGGTTACCAGGACAAAATTACTGCGTAACCTGTACTGCTCACTCAAGCCGGCCATGCGCCGGCTTTTCTATTTTGGCTGCCGCAAAAAAACTCGTCGCAGCAATCTCCGTATAAGGGGGCTAAAATCGCTAAGACACACGAGCGTCACGCCTATTTTTCTGTTGCGAGAACCCTACAATGAGTAAAGACCTGACTGAAGAGGAGATGCGCCAAGCGCTCTTTGGCAGTAGCCAGAACAGTCATCCGTCACAGAGCGAAAAACCGGCGCCGGTTGTCACTCCAACGGCAAAGCCAGTTCAGAAAGCCAAAGCTTCCGCAAAGCCACACTCCCCCAAATTAAGGGTCACACTGCACGTGTCGAGAGAGTTTGAAGGCGAAATTGACGTGTTCGTCCATGACGCGAACACCCTCAGTACCTTCGTTGCTGAGCAAGAGGCCAAGAACGAGGCCAAAAAAAAGAAGTACAAGTATTTTGAAGTGGTGTCGACAAAACCCATCTAGTCGTCTTTCCGCTCACTCGCGCCCCCCTTTGTCAGAGGCAAACCCTAGGCGCGTTCGGGCTCACTCTCGACTTTGAAGTTAATACGCCCATGGCACACATAACCAATGATCAAAATTGCACTCTACAAAGACGCAGTACCTGAGGCCTTAGCTGAGCAAATCATCCGTATGGCGGTTCTGTATACGTCAGAATTGGGAACAGATGCCTGCCCACCTGAGCATCCTCTGTATTTGATCTCCCAGATCTATCTGGGATTTGAAGTTCACGCGTACCTTAATGCGATTGGCCATCCAGGTGGTGGACATGGAGAGCTGCTCGTCGCTTTCGATGATGAGCAGCCAGGAGCACCTCTTGGTTTTCTTCTGTACATGCCAATCACAAACTCAGTGGATTCCTGTGGAGTAAATTACGGGGCTGTCCTCGAGGAATACCGCGGCCTTGGAATTTTCACGGCTCTGATGCGAAAAATGCTTTCACGATATCCGTTAGCTTCTCTTTCTTGCTTCGTGGAAAGTGTGCCTCTGTATGAGCGACTTGGATTCAGAGTTGAGGTCGCGCGTAGCACCCAGGTACAGATGACAACCGACCCGAACCCTGGCGACCAGACTATGACCGTCATAGACCTGTCGCGACTCCAGGGACATCCGGTAGTTATTAAAGCGCACGAAGATGCTGTTGCTAAGCATGGCCATGCAGCGATTGAGCAGGCAAATAATGAGGCAAGCGCACGCGTTGATTCACTTTTCAAAAAAGCCGAGACCTACGTTAGAGATCGTCTGCTGAACTCATTGACCGCCTAGGGTTCGCGCACCTGCTAGACGCTCCTCAAGCGCCCTGGCTAAGGGTGTACCACATTGCACAAGAATATCTACAACGGCTGCCAGATCCGCACTCTCTAGCGCTTCGGGCGAAACTGGAGGCAAAAGGAAGGCCTTATCAATCCAGTTACATATCCGCCGACCAATCCCATGTCCGATCCAAAACTCGGAATTGGCCCCCTGTTCACGCCACCATGCTCGAACTGATGTTGACAGGTAGGCCATTTGGCTAACCTGAGGCGACACCTCTAAAAATCCTAAAAACGCCTGAATGACGAAGGTAGAACCGGGCGCTTGCTCCACCATCTGAGTGAGCAATGGCAAAAGTAAATTCGCTTGCTCCACCTTGGCAGCCGGGACATAACAGATTGGCCCTTTACCTAGTCTGTGGTGCCCCATAAACATCGAGGCAACCACCCCGGCAATTTGCATGGCTATCCCCATCGATCGAGATGAAGCAACGTGATGCCAACACCTTGTATCAATCAACCTTCGATAAAGGGATTCGCGAATTGAGACTGCTGCAAGGTCCGTTACCAAGCCCTTATCCAGCCATAAGTGATCCAATGTATGGAGTTGTGATTCGGCTGCATCAAAGAAACGCTCCTCTGGAAGAGCTTCGAGATATCCATAAACAAACTCTTCTACTCCAGCCCCACCATCTATAACCCCTACGGCAAGCGCGGCAGAGAAAAAGGCATCATTCCACTCGTACACGAGCTCACCCGGTTCTTCGTCCGCGTCGATGCCGACACCATTCGCGCTGGCGGTCCATGGCCAACAATGGCGTACCAACTCTGCGAGCATATCTGGACGAGCTTCATGCCAAAGCTCGTTTGCCAGAGAGATCCATGGAGCCGCCTCCGCGGCGTCCAACGCGAATTCAGGTGATAGTTGAATCGAACGAATGCGTTTACGACGTACCTTACCCACACTGATTGAGTGCTTCTCCTTGGGTGGATTTGGGTCAGGTAAAACAGGCCAGCTTGGCTCTGGGCCTTCCCCTATCAGCCATCGCTGCTCAGCTGTTACAGCACTTTTCAACCTATCTTGTTCAGTCCTTTTACGGGCAGCTGTCATTTCCTGCTCGCGTTCACGATAGTCCTCGATATCTTCAAAATCGTCGTCATGGTGTCGCACGGCATATACTGAAGACCCAAGCCCTAAGCGAATGAACGACTGCGTTAGTTTGGGATCTAGGACCCGTGGCGCCACGGACTCTGCAAGCATCAGTGATGCCATACCCGTCTGTCGTCTAGCTGCCAACTGAAGCAGCCACTGCAAACTGTCACTGACTGGATTTTCTCGGTACGCCCCGAGTAAACCCACAGCCGCGATACCAGAGGTGTTGAATTGCAACTGAGGCACGTGCGCTCTTTCTGCGGGTTCAACCATTGCGATGTTTATCAAGATGTTCACCGCCCAATCTCGATGAGCATCCCTCAGTTTTTTATCGCCATCCCTCATCACCAAGGCCGCAACGATGACGCGAGTTCTTTCATCCCACTCTTGGTCATCGCCGTCTAAAATTTCGTTCGGCGGCAGATACTCATATCTCGCCCATTTAACACAGCGCTCAAGAAGCACTTGCGAGCTTTTAGTTCCGAGTAGTGCCTTCATCATTTCGAAACGAATTGTCGCTTCGTCATAACTGATTTGCGCCTTCGATTGGATCTCCGCGGTAAGCCTGGCCTCGTGTTCTGGAGGTATGTACTGGTACTGCCTTTGGCCAGATCCATCCGCTTTACACGCACCCACCTGGTAATTCGCCACATCAAGTCGATTAAGTGCACACATCGCAGCAAATCGTGCGTCCGTCATGCTTGCGTTGTCCGAGTCCGGAAGGCCAATTCGAGCTACATCTGATTGCAAAGAATGACGCATAGCTTCTCGAATCTCAGCTGGCCCGTGAACACCATAGTCTTCAAGCACTGAGTCGATTGTCGTACGACGAGAAGGTCGACGGACCAAATCCTCAAGTCTAGCTCCGCCCTTAGGTTCCGGATGAACCCATGAATCTAAATGCATATCCCCCGCTACGATGTCTTGTGCAAAGCGCTCACGATCCATTGCCAGTAATGACGCTGAAGCAGCAAATGGCCAGAGACTCGCTCTGGTTTTTGGCCAATGGGAAAGCATGACATCGACCGCCACCAGTATGACTGCGGTAGGAGAACCGTCAGGCCCCAAAATATCGTCGATGACCAAGTCCACCGATTCATCACGCTCAATCCGAATATGCGACCACGCTTCCAAGGCCATAAGGGCGGATGCGGCAACATAGGTCCCATCAGAACGCGACCACAGATAGGACTGGCACCAAGGAAATACACGCGATCCATTTAGCAGGGGGATCTCAATATGGTTTTCACCTGGATCCCGGCCGAACGTTTTCCGATATATCGCGTGAGAAACGACACCGCGAATCACTCTTAAACCGTGTTCTTTATTTGCTAGCAGCAAACTTAAAAACGGTGCGCGAGCAGGAGACGCTGGAAAATATTCGTTATCCCATCCAGAAAAAGCTCTCTCGCTGAAAGGATGTAGGTCATCAGCGTCCTTATCCTTTTCGGTCAATATCTTCAGGAACAAATCGGCCAAAGCCTCTGGTGCAGCGATGGCGGCAGTTCCAATGAACGGGATCAAACGGCGGAAAACAACGTGCCGATATGGGTGATCGCTCAACTCACGAAAGTAGGATTCGGCATCTTGAGGACAAAGCTTGCACCACATGAGAAAGCTACTCCGAAGATCGTTCTCCTGAGCAGTTGTCATTGATAGTGCGATGGTTCCTTTCGGAGAGGCATCACTGAAGGGATTCGCCCTCGAATGATGCTTTGCTTCGACCAAGACCAACCACTCGTAAAGCCGGTGTACGAGCAACGGCGACAAGTCGTCATATCCTGCTAACGCAGTACACCAACGACTATAGAGGTCAATAAATAGGGGAACGGCAGCTGGAGGCAGTCGATCCCCAAGTGCAAGCGACCAAACGATAAGATTCAGCCAGGCCGGCCCGCGCGGAAGAACAAAATCATCTGTTAACTTGCTGACGTCAGCACCGGCCTTAGCAAAAAGAGGCGCTGCAGATTGGGAGTCGATCGTGATAGCCGCCCGCACCAAATCTGAAAGCGCTTCAGCTTTATTTGCAGCCAGTGTAGGTGCGCATCGGTTCAAGACCTCATCAGACAATTCCGAGCGAACAAGCGATAACAAGACAGCACGCCTCCACGAACCATGACAGCCTGGTGCGCTCACTCGCTCGAGCAAAACCCGCCAGGCGGTATCGTCGGGTTCGAACTCAGCATGTAGCCGTGCAGCGAACTCCACCCCCCGAACAAGGCGCACAGGAACGGGGAGATTCAGAGGCAGGTTAGAGAATCGATCTGGCTCATCATGTAACAGGCAACCGAGAGCCCAATCACGCAGTACGTCGTGCGTGGGCTCTACGCGAATCGCGCTAACAATGCGAAGGGAGCCACTTGCGACAAGGGTTTCGATTGCCTTAGAGGATGAGGCTCTGGAATCCAGAGGGCCCGAGGTAGCCAATGAATGCTCTGCCAATGAATACAATAGACGACACCGATCTGTGCGATCTGCGGAGTCCGCAGAGTCTCCAGTGATCCACCATTGCCACGCCATCTTCGCTTCGCTGAACGCAGTTGTGGATTCCGCTGTTCCCGCTCGAGCCAGCCGATCCAAACGATAGGGATTTCGTACTAATTTCTCAGCTGGGTGGCCATGGCGCAGCAGTGAGGCAAGCGCAGGATCAGCCATCCTTAGAATTTTGACCTCATCGTTGCTCAGCTCATTTACAGTCAATGGACCAGTTTCACCAAGCTCTCCAATCGCCTTCGCTGGCAGCCACTCGCGCGCATCTGAATCAAAATCTGACCGCGCAGTGACCACTACTTTAACGCCTGAAACCTGTGCTGCTGCACGTATCAAATCCACGACGGTCGCTTTTTGTCCTGAATCCTCAAAACGATCTATAGCGTCGATAAACAGCATCCCACCGCCGTCCCCAGCCAAATCGACCAGGAATTCACGTGCAGACACCTCACACCCAAGTGTTGTTGCCATGGCTGGCCAACCACCGCCAGGTACACGGTTCGGTGCGACAACAACAACACGGGACTCAACGCCGATACGCATTGCGAGATCTTTGAGTACGCCTGATTTGCCAACACCACCGGCGCCCCGTATTTCAAGATACCTACCGCGTTCAAGCGCTGACAGCGCTTCCATGACCGATCCAGTACGGTCGATCGCCACGCCATGAACATCCGTTCTAATGGTATCTAATGCATTCTCAACGATCTCGTATAGACGCTCACGAGCAACATACAACTGACGAGATCCAGCAAGACGGTACCCTAGGGCGCTTCCAAGACGCGTTCGTAGGGACTGTGATTCCAAATCCCCGCCAGCGGCGTCAACCTCCAGTGCAATTTGCTTAAGGGAGTCCCAAAGGTCGCCAGCTCGATGAATATCTTGAGGTGAAAGCTGCAACGCACATCGTTCACGAGCCAACAATTCACAGATTGAACCCGCCTGCTCCAGGTCAAAGACCAACACCTGAAAGCGTGAAAGAAGAAACCAAACATCCTCATCTTCGTGCGATGCGCCAGCAGTCTCCATATGGCCACGAAACGCATTCACGAAATCCCTCATCGCCTGATGTGCTGCACCAGACTGATTTAATCGGATGAAGAAATCCTTTGAGCTCTGATAGTTGCGAGCCCACTTAAGCACCTCTTGGATATGTTGCTCAATTTTGGTTGAGGTACGCGCAACCGCCACGGCAAGCTCATAGCGCGTGGATTTGAACTCGGGTTTGATCGCAGACCGACATGCCAGAGCCACCACATCTGCAAAGGTCTTGTCGCCTGCAGTGAAAACGAGGGTGCGTTTAGCCTGCAGCTCAAGGGTTGCTACGTTGCCTTGGCGGTCGCGCCCCGTGATGATGACGTCATCCATCGGATGGCCTAGAGCGGCACGCTGAAAGGCAACACGGCTAACTACGACGCCCGGCAACCCGCGGGCCTCACCGCCCGAAAGCAGCGGTAGAAGATACTGCGCACCTACATGAGCCTCAAGAACAGCTCCTGAGGGTCCCGCTGCAGCTGGGCTTGCGACCGCATCCTTATCTGCAGCCCGACGTGGCTTACGTGAATTTCCACCTTTTGGTGAACTTGGTGTTTTGGCGGATTGCTTTGTCTGTTTTGACGAAGGACCAGAGGGGGGGCTTTCAGACATTGGTATGTTCGCCTGTCACGGTTCAGTCGCCTAGCGCCTGGTGACAGCTCCATATGGCACGCGACAGGGTAAAAATGGAGATTATCTCGCCTCGGGTGAAAGTGTATACCCGCGACGCTTAGCAGATCCTTCCCCTGTCTCGTTACCCCTCCTAGCGACCGCCCAGTTGTATTAGGTGCTTGGTGCGAAGCGGGCCAGCACTTTCGGTACCCCAGACCGGAACATCCGGACGAGTCCAATGGAATCGACTGCCAGGCCCTCGTTGCCGTCTTCAAAATCGATACCGATTTCTGAACCTTTAGCAACCCAACTTTTGAGTGGACCGCAGACGGATTGGACGATGAACACGGCCCCTTCCCTTTCACATGCTGCCTGTAGGTAGCAGTCAACGTGCCATCGGCCTCGAACACCGCAAACCATCGCCATATGTACGACGGTACCGTTCACCAGGATATAACCCTGCGATTCGTATCGCGGAAATGCGGCCGTATCAATGCAAAATGACCAGCACGTTCCGTTCATCTGGTCAGGAAATTGCCGCTGTCTGAGTGCACGAAAAATTGAGTTCGCCTTGTTGTCGAAAGGGATGACTTGCCTTCCCCACAACTCAGCAAGTCGACGCCTGAACATGTCTCTCTTAAGAGTCGTATCAGCGTATGAAGCCGCCCAGATCGCGAAGCCAAACACTGAGGCCAGAAGTCCAGCGAGGAATGAGAGCCCTACCACCAAATCAAGTAGGTTGGTGCCAGTCCTTAAGCTCCGCAGCAAGGTAAAAGCAACACCAGATCCAACAAGCAGTAGCCCGCCGGGCAGTAGATGATTAGCTAGACGTACAAGGGCGATCTTCATTTACGCCTCCTTTGTTCCGGTAGTTTTGAATCCAACGAGCACCGGCCTGGTAGCCCACTGTTAGGTCCATGCTTCCGGCAGCGAGCCGAAGAAGCTCTGTCGTGGTTTCAGTAGCCTCGGGACCGTCGATAAACTGAGCAACCTTGATCCATTTGGCAGCTTCTCTTAAATCATCAAGTGCCCTTGAGCTTGAAATGATGGTGACCACAAGGTCAGCAGCTGATTTTGGGACGCCACGCATTGCAGCCGCGGATAGAAAGGAACGAGCACGATCCAAATCCCTTGCCAGCATTCCGTTGCCAAAGAGATACATCCGTCCCACCCTGCTAGCCGCTATGGGATCACCCGAGCAAGCCAGTGCTTTAAGCTCCGCCAATGACACTCCTGCACCGTCTTCATCTCCTTGTGAAAGCGAAGAGGCGATGTGCGCTTCAAGCTCTATCGCAGAAGGTGGGGTTGATTCAGCAGCGGCTACATTGACCACCAGCGCCAGCAAGATAATTACAGACCTCATCGGCATCCCAACACTATTTAGACTGCATAAATCTAAGGGATCAGTAAAAGGTTCTGTGGCGGATCCGCCCCCAAAAATTGGACAAACTAACCTGGATCAACACGGCCCGTTTCGCCATCAATTGTTACAGGCGACTGAGGAGACTTCCTGAAAGGTTCGAATGTGGTTGAGCTGGATGCTGAACCACACATATTGGCGCCGGCCGGTTCGCTCAATCTTTTTATACGGCCCAACACTCCGACCAAGACACTGGGCAGAATCTGCAATAGCAGAGTACTGAGCGATGCAATGCAACAAATCATCGTCACGGCTTCAGTTGCCATATCCAGCCCAATGCATCCCCACGCAAATATTTTTACTTGGAGCAACCTGAATATCGGCGCTGCAGGCACCGACGCTGGTACCTCAACCTGAGAAATCAGCCCAAAAGCTGTGAGCACCAGCAGTACGCAGACTCCACCCCTAAGTGCCAATTTTAAGTCGGAAACCGACGGTACCGCGTGCAAGCCGATTACAAGCGTCAAAAGTCCCGTTACGCATCCAGCCCACTCCCCACTTACGAACGCGCCTACCGTGGCACTCCAGGCCTCATTGATTCCCAATTCATATGGGGTCGATGCGCTCGTAAATGGCAAATCAATTTCAGAGGATGTCGTAGGTAACAGAAACGAAATTATTGAATAACCCATCACAACGGGAGCGATACCCTGTACCAGCAGCCCAACCATGTGGACCAAAGAATTTGGCTTGTAGGCGAACTGGACGTACCCCAGAAGCCCCGTATGAGGGTCAGGCGAATACAGTTTCACCTTCAGTACTCTCATCCCGAAGACAACACAGGCAATGAAATGGGATAGCTCGTGCAAAGGGGTACCGATCACCCCTGTCACCGCATGCAGATAAAACGACCTCTTTACCAGCACCTTCGTGGAAACTCGCTGAAGGCAAATCACCCCTGCAGGAATCAAAAGAAGCATCAGGAACTGCACCCCAAGCCAGATCAAATTTTGCTGTTCAGCCAATCCGAGTCACCCATGATGTGAATTTTCCAAGATACTAGGCTGTGATTTGGAGGACCATCGCTCATTCCGTCCCGCGAAGAGGGTCGGTCTACCGCATGCAGCGTTTTGCCTCTTGGTAAATTGGGTTCAATTACCCGAGGGATATCACGCAGCCATGGCATTCAGTTGGACAGACGAGCAAGAGGCAATTTTCGCCTGCAAAGAAATCCGTTTGCGTGTCCGTGCGTTCGCCGGCGCTTCGAAAACGACCTCTTTGGTTGAGTACACCAAAAGGCACTCAAGGCGTCGTTTTCTGTACCTCTCCTACAATCGAAGCATTGCTGATGAGGCAACTGGAAAATTCCCGAGGAATGTAGACTGTTTTTCAACGCACCAAGTGGCATACAAGGCAGTGGCGGCGAAATACAAACACAAACTTGGTGAGAACTTACGGCCATCCGACGTAAAACGTGTTCTGAATCTTGATGACTGGAACCTAGTCCGCGCTGCAATTGGAACAGTCACCAACTTCCTCAACAGTACTATCGAGGTTATTCACGAAGACCACTTGCCCCAACTGAACGGCCGCCCCGTCTCTCAGATGAGTCCATCTTTTGTCGACGCAGTATTTCAATGCTCACAAGAGCTATGGAATCGAATGTTAGATCCGGATGATTTAGATATACCGATGCTCCATGACGGATATTTAAAGCTCTATTTCCTCAGCAAGCCTGACTTGAGCCTCAAGTACGATGCTGTTCTTGCGGATGAAGCTCAAGATCTCAATGGCATTACTCTTGGATTAGCCAAATCTCAGTCATGCCAGGTAATTCTCGTTGGTGACACGCACCAACAATTGTACTCGTTCAGAGGTAGTGACAATGCCCTCTCGGATCCTGATCTAGACACAGCAGTCGATTTGTATCTGACGAAATCATTTCGCTTTGGCCCTGCCGTTGCAACGATCGCTAACATCCTTCTGAGCTACAAGGGCGAAACCAACAAGGTGGTTGGTGCAGGATATCCGACCAAGGTCAAAGCAGTCCTAGATAGCGATGCTGTGCGTCCAGCCCTTCTGCACCGAACAGTGATGGGCGTCATAATGTCAGCGCTTGAATTAACATCAAAAAACAAAAAGATTTTTTGGGTTGGGAAAATAGACTCCTACAAAATCTCAGACATCGAGGATCTTTATTGGTTAAGCGAAGGTAATACGAGCAAAATCAAGTCCAAGAGGTTATTGAAAGAGTTTAAGAACTGGGACGACTACGTATCGATTGCGGAGGCCAGCAAGGACCGCGATATGGCGCGAGCAATAAAAATTGTCACTTCTTACGATCATCTGGACGAGGCTTTAGCTCAAATTCGGAAGCTCACAGTAAAAGACGAACGATCTGCAGACGTAATACTTTCGACGGCACATAGATCCAAAGGTTTGGAGTTCGACTATGTCAGCCTAGAGGAGGACTTCCCCGACCCCCTTGACCCGGAGATGTCCGAAAGCTCACGCGATGATGAAATCAACTTGCTTTACGTTGCTGCCACTCGCGCGAAGATTTGTTTAGCCGTCAACTCCATCATCATAGGCATGATGCGGGATTATGAGAGACGACGGAAAATCAGTATTCAAATGGCCGGTAACTGACTCAGGTATCGTGGGATTTAAGATTGGCGGGGACAGATCCAAGTCGAGATCGCAGACTGTGCAAGTCACATCCCCTGCCAAGACTCCTAACGGTGCAGAGGACCTCAATTTGAGCGTCAAGCTTCGCTAGGCATAAACCGCGACCGTGCGCGACCAAGCGATAACCATGGATAGAGAGAAGCTCCTGTAAATCCTCCCAGCAGGTCGATTCAGCAATCAGCTCAATAACGCCGGCTTTTGCCTCATCAGTCAACTCTCCTTCGAGTGGAGGGATGACACTCAGATCCTCGCGCGGGTCGATACTCATCAGGTTCTGCGGGAGGATCCTGACTGGCGATCGACGTGAAACTGCAGCGACTATTTCGTACAGACCATGGATCGCGAAAAGCGCACAGCACCCCAAAAGTCCATAACCAATCCATTCTGTAGCATTCGCTGCATCACCGGACATGCGCGCTGGGGCGTATCGCACCAAGATCTGAAATGACGCGGCTCCAAGAGCGATAGGGAAAAGTACGCCACCTACAACGCTTGGAGAAGATAAAATCGAAGAGGACGACAAACCAGGTCTCCTGTTACGGATTGAGGTACAGCCCCCTCCACAGGGGCTGTACCAAAGGATTACTTGGAGACAGGATTGGCGCCATTCGCCGGCTGTGAACCTGGTGCAGTGGGGGCGGCGGGGAGTTTGGCATCCACCGTGGGAGCAGCATCAGCACGGGAGCCATATCCAAGAATTTTCTGCGAGACGACATCGCCACCATCAATCGGCTGACCTTGTTCTTTCTGAGCCTGGGCCTGAGCTTCCGCTTTCTCCCCGACCATCATTTTCTTCATGATCGAAATGAACGCGCTGATTGGCTGCGCCCCTGATACGAATTCTTTCTCGCCGGTGAGATTGTCGATGATGACGGTGGCCGGCGTGCCTGTCGCGCCAATTTTCTCGCCCATACGCATGTGCTCGGCGATGCGGTCTTTGTAATTGTCGCTGCTCATGCAGTGGGCAAATTTGACTTTGTCGCCGCCAAGCCATTTGACGATGTCGGGCATGTCTTTCACACCACCACCATTGCCTGCAGATTTCTCGAAGATCTGGTCGAGGAAAACCCAGAACCCACGGTTACCTTTCTGTTCGGCGAAACATTCAGCTGCTTTAGCATCGTCAGTGGCAGCTGGGTTGTGAAAGCTCAAAGGCAGATGACGCCACTGCCAATTGACTGCACCATTGGAGCGATCAACGATCTCCTTGAGGTTTGGGTGAAGTTTCTTACAGAAAGGACACTCCATGTCGGAAAACTCGGCCAGAGTAAATCGTGCTTTCAACTCACCGTATACGCGCGCGTCATTCGGCACCTCGTCCGCGGCAGCTGAGAACTTCGCGAATTGCGCTTTCGAGTACTCCTCGATCTCCGCCTTTTCACGCATGGAGGCCGCGGTTTCCATCTTGCTGGTCAGGTATTGCTCCCCCCAGACGTTGAGTGCTGCGTAGCTGACAGCCTGGCTGAGAGCAACTGCGGTTAGAACAGTTGGAATAAACGTTTTGAGGCGAAGAGTCATGGCGATTCCTGAAGTGGTAGCACTGCAGGAAACATTAAGAAAATTGTCTAGCTGGAAGGGGCCAATCAGCCCCTCATTTTGGGCGCAATCACCGACTTGAGATAAGCCGCAGAGCAGGTGCTATTTGGAGGATAGGCGCATGGAATTGGATAGCCTGTCGTGCGTGGTTTGGCTCTGAAATTAACTGGCCATTCATTGCCAATAAACACGCGAGAACCGGCCCTCTTCCACCGTCAAGAGATGCTCCCTCGGCCTTATAGCGGGCGACTAACTCATGCAGTGACGCATTGTTCCACTTGTTGCCGGGGAGTTCCTGATATCGAGCGCTAAGCAGAGTAAGCCGATCATCAAACGTTGTGTAGTGATCCAGTTGTTCCAGCAGCTCATAGAAGGCGGTTCCATAGCTACTGAGGGTCGAAGCCAGAGCCCCCATCCTCACCCGATAGTAGGAAGCTTGGTCCTGGTAGGAGCGGTAAAGGAAGATGTCATTTCGGCTCAGCCCCCTCCCGCCGCCTTTAGCATCAAGGATCCCGAGGTTGCGTTCACATTCACGAAGACGGCTCTCCTCGCGACCAAAACGCGACAGTACGGATCGAGCTTCCTTCCGCTTCAAGAAAAACAAGCTGCGAAGTGATTTATAGGTTTTCAAGGGCTGCATCTCATTTTCCTTTGGGTGGGTCAAACCTAACACCTGGATGACCTATGGCTCAGTCAATCAGCCCCAGCCATAGGTGCAGTCCGGCTATGCGCAATAGGTTGTCTTAGGCAATTCGCTGTGACTGATGGCGAGCAAGACGCTCCTGGCGCTCTTGCTCCTCTACCGATAAACGAGCTTCCGGTAGCAGTAGCATTCGGGCTAAGCCGATCTCAGATCCTGAAATTTCACAGAACCCGAACAAGTCGTCGTGGGCAATTCGCCGGGTAGTTTCCTGAAGTGCTTTGATACGCTGTGTGTCGCGCTGAATCTCTACAGCTACACGTTGCCGAAGCTCTTCAAGCGTTGCAGTGTCGGTCGGATCGGAAAACGACTCGACACGTTCGAGCTCCGGTTTCTTCGCCTCAATTCGGGCTCGAATCGCCTCTACCAATTGCCCAACGAGTGTCGCAAAGAAAATACGTTGGTCTTTGTTCATGTAACTCGACGCCGGCATCGCCAGCAGTTCATTCTTGGTCACGTTTGCCTCCAGCAGTTATTTGAATCTCCATCATCCATGCAGAGTCAGAACTGCAAGTAACCTAATCACCTTGCCTTACGACCTCACCCCAACTCCCAGATGGCGCTTACCGAAAGTTTCTTTTGAGCCTGATTCACACCATACGGGAAGGCCTACCCCCCACCTGAAGTCAATGGCCCACCCGTTTGTTTTATGAGGTCGTAAGTCCTAAGCCCTAAAGGCATTTCTGAGGGCAAAAAAAAGCCGGCGACTAAGCCGGCTTTTCGTTGGGCATTTACTGAAGGTTATGCACATCCCTCAGCGTTGAAACGATCGCGGTTGTCTGAGGTGCCGTCATAGAGTAATTAGCCTCAATGGCGTCAGCGAACTGATCGAAACTAAAGCGGTGAACCGTTGGCGTGCCGTCTTTTAGCAAATGGCCGTAGCTACGCATAGCCAGGGTCACAAGCTGAGCCTGTTCATTTGTTGCGCGGTACGTGTCCACACCTAGTACTTGGCGGCATGCAATTAGAGGTTTCATGGTTACTCCATAATCAGGAGCGAGGCCACACCCAAACGGGAGTAGCCCCGCTCGGGTCATTTAAGGTTTACGAGATTGCTCGGCAAAATCCGAGGTTCAGTTTTTACTGCGATCCAGGCCCTTACCAACTCGAGCAATGCCCCAGAGGATCGACAAAGCGGTAAGGATGAGGAAGGCCATCAGCGACCAGAAAAACTGCGGGTCGTATTGGTATGAGCCACCGAACATGGCGATGATGTAGAGCAAAATTTCCATAAGGACTCCAAGAGTTGGAGACCCACGCCCCAGAAGGGGAATGAGGTCCCCTGGTGGGTTGAAAAATTGCTTGAATTAGCAAAGCTCAGGTCAAGCTGTACCTGCCCCGAAGGGATCAGCCAAAGGCCGTGTGAGAGATGATGGTACACAATGGCTGGGGCCAATCCAATACCAGCCCCACACCAGTGATAGCGCTGCAACTAGTAGACGCCAACCGGCCCGTTTTTCTGATCGGGAAGGTAAAAAGCCGTACCCTCTGGGAGATTTTTCGAAAGAGCCGAGGCTACCTCTGCGGCCGATACATTGCCGTTATCCAAGAACAGGACCTTGTCCATAACTGAGGTCGTTTCACTGTTGATTGGGATGGCAACAATTCGAGCCGCGTAACCACCCCGATCGGCCGGAGCATACCCATCAGATGCAAGTACCCCGCGGCGCCCCAGGAAAACTTTGGCTGTCTTAACACCTGCTTTGGTCTCTATTGATCCCGTGCGGAACTGACCATTTTGGACATCGATGGTTTTCGTCACGTTGGTGACTGCAGAGGCAAACATCGTATTCATCTTCTTCGAACAATTTGAAACGGCGTCCGCAACACTAGCCGTTTGATCTGCATGCTCGAAGCACACAAGAAATCCGAGGTTAACGCGAGGATCATACTTTGGAGAGCCAGCTACCAAACTGAGGGCCATGCCGGCGGCCCCCGCATTCCCGCCAATGGCATTCAAGCCGATTGCCTCGATGTCCTTACCAGTTCGACCGGCTGGCGTTGCGGCAGATGAGATGTATTTTTTCGTCTGTTCGGCCGTCGCCGTGTGGAGTTGATTTGCTGTGTATGACCCAGCTGGTGCAACTTTAAGCGAGGGCATTCCCAAAACACTGAACACCTTATCCACCGGAGTAGCATCTGAGCGGAACTGCAAAGGCGTGGCATTTGCATACTTGAGAGTTACCACATCCGAGTCACGAAACTCATATTCAACACCAGCCACAGGTGCGGAACCTACACCTTCAGACTGGACCTTGCTTACACGGTCGTGCATAGCGCAACCCGCCGTTGATGCGATCGCCACTGCAAGCGTCATTCCAAGGTAATTCATCGATCCCCTCCCCTCTAGGTATATATCCGAATGATGCTCAAATCATTCCATAGTGCGTTCTATCTGCAAGGTTACAACGGCATCCTTTCAGATGGTAATTGGCACCGTTTTGCATCTCGAATAGCGCCCTTCGTGTGCATTGATGGAGGCATGCTCGATGGAAGCACATTCAGAAACATGCAACGCCACAATGGGGATGGAAATGAAGGTCATTCGAACCGATCGCTTGTCAAAATTGCTAAGCCCAGATCGCCTTGCATTGGTGATTTACGGGTTGTACGCCGCTGGCTTTATTGTGGGGATTACTGCCGTCGTAGGTGCTGTCATAGCCCACATGAACCTTCGCTGCCAGGATGAGATTTGGCGAACTCATTTCCGCCTCCAGGTGAAGGTTTGCTGGTGGAGCATTGGCTGGCTTTTGCTGGGAGGTATAACAATCAAATTTGGAGTTGGTTACCTAGTCCTGCTGGCCTGGTTCACCTGGGTCTGCTTCCAGATTGGCACTGGATTGAACAAGCTCAGGAAAAACCTTCCGGCATAAAATAACCCCGATCACTCGGGGTTTTTTCTTGCGCAATAGAACACGTTTAAATGGTTTGCTCTGTTACGACTCCACGCGTAGAACTCCCACTGCGTTTTTCAGCTGGATGACCAAGCTCAATCCACATGCATTGGTACCCACTGCTGAACCGCTGACATACGGGAACGATTCGCGCTGGAGCGCTGTAAAGGTTTGCGTCCGGATCTTCCACTTGTGAATTGCCGGCGCAGCCGCAAAGTGCAAGAGACAAAAGCAATACAAACGTTATTTTCATGAGGGGCTCCAAAAGTTAACGGGCTCCTCCCCTTGACGGGGTATGAGCCCGCAAGGGTGTCGAGATGCTGCACCGCAGCTGGTTCGGCCTGCTGGCCATTGAATAACGAGCACATGCTCGCCAAACAAATCAAAAAATTCAGTTCTTAGCCGAGTGGCTCACCGCTAATCCCCGAGTCATAGCGCTCGCACGGATCATCAGGCACACCTGAATGATCCACCCTTGGGTATTCCCCTCAGCCTTCAACGTCATCGATCCGTCGGAGAAAACGGCTTTGAAGGAGCCTTCAGCATTGCGGATCTGGCGGTGGGAGATTGAACCCTCAACCATTTCCTGGAGCTCCGCTTTTAGACCTGCCACCGCAGCGGCCGTTTGGACGGTGCCATACACCCCGTAGCCAATAAAGAATCGAAGATCAACCCGGTTCGTATCCGCGCTGTCTGTCTGAATGGTCAGATCGGATCGTCGAACCTCGCATGCCAGGTACCGCGTATTACTCCCCTCACCGACGCTAAAGGATTTCGTACTTTGAGGCTGATGATGCTGATGAGCAGCCTTAAAAAACCGCCGAATTGGATTGAGCAAATCCATTGCCGAATCAGCAAAGTCTGGCCAACTAGTCTCATTAACGTGATTACTACTGAACATTCATTCTCATCCAGGAGGTGGCAAGACCAGTTAGCTCCGCTAGGGAAAGAAGCTCAGTTTCGCCGCGGTTTTGACTGAGCCATGTTAAAAACTCTGGAATCTGGGTGACCCCCGATTTAGAAGAGTGCTGGGGCAACATAGGAGCTATGGAAGTCGACCTCAAAAAAGGTTCAACCGCAGCCCTGATTAGCTTGGTGTATAGGTCACTTTTCAGTGCGAGCTCAGGCTGCAATGAAAGGACGTTTCGAATCAATTGGGTTACCTGGTCAAGGTCGGCAGCACCATTAGCCTCATTTGATTCGCCGGCTAGACTTAAATCGATGTTGTGGCTGGTTAGGGCCTCCAGGCTATGTAAAGCAGCGACAATCAGCTCTGCATAGGCAACTCCGATTACCGTGTTGCGGCATCGCATTATAGGTTCAGTACCTGCAAATAACGCTGGTGCGCCACCACTCAGTTCTCCAACAACCAAGTTCAGGGTAGGCACCATTTTCATCATTTCGCGAAGCGAATTATGACTCTGATTCATGGTGGATCTCCTCGTTCGTACGTCCATTGAACAGGAGAATTCCAAGATGCAAGAAGACATGACATGCCGAGTCACGACGCTTAGTACAGGAGGAGCTAATCTGACATTTGATGAACGTGCACTGGGGAGCGTTTGCTCCCTTTGCTGGTCAACCGCACAACGCTCTCATGGCTGATTGTCCGTCGCCGGCGCACAACCCCTATCCACTACTGGAGACCTCCCATGTCCCTAATCAATGAATACCGCAGCACGGAAGAACACATTAAGGAGTTGCAACGTCGCTTGAACGAACTTTCCAGCGATGAGCGTCTGCAAGCGGAGCTCGAATTCGAAAGAAAACTTAGGGACCTGATGGGACAGCACAATAAAAGTCTACGTGACATCATCCTGTTGCTTGACCCACAGGCTTTGAAGCGCTCTGGCGCCAAGCCTGTCGCACAGCGGCGACAGCGTGTCGTGAAGGTCTACAAAAACCCACACACAGGCGAAACGGTACAAACCAAAGGCGGCAATCACAAAACTCTCAAAAGCTGGAAGGAAAAGCACGGCGCCGGCGAAGTCGAAAAGTGGCTTCAAGCCTAGTGCAGGATCAACGTTGAGGCCCTTTGCGGGCCTTAATTTTGACTTAGTGTCAGATTTCACGGATAGAAAGGGCCACATGTTGCTAATCAGCATACGGGGTGGCATTATTCAGCCTCTTCTTCTGGTGCATGTTCACCAGTACGGCGTCAGCCTAGCTGCTTGCAGCAATTCTTAATGCTTCACCCTCCCGAATTTTGTCAAATCTCCAGCTCACCTGCGAGATCAGACGCCACTTGATTTTAGACGTCCAGAAGGCTGCCACTGTCCATAAAGCTGGGGTTCACACTTTTGTGTGAATCCTGTTCAGAAGATTCTTCTTCTGGACGGCGAGGTCAGCAGTCGGTGCCTCGGATGATCCTATCCAAAAAACAACTGCAGTCTGCAAGATGGTATGAGAGTCGGCTACATGGAGAGCGCAAGCTAACCAAAGGGCCCACTCGCCTCCACCCTGCACTGCAGGGTTTTTCCAGGCAACTGGCATACTAGGCTTAGACAAACCTCCACGATTGTGGATTAAAAAATACCCGACTTGGTCGGGTTTTTTTTTGCCTGGAGAGTCCTCAGCCCACATGCCCTATTTAGGTTGCTTTGCGAATGTCATTTGGCACATTCTTCCACCACATAACCGACGTGATAATCCACCGTGGCAGAATATCAAAAGACTGGTTCATCTACTTGCAGAGCAGAATTTTCTCCTGCAACAAAAATAGCTTTAGCAGCAGACGCTGGGCATACCTGTAGCTACGAACTATGCCTTGAACCCACAACAATGGCCGTTACCAAGAAAAATAAAGATGGCACGCCTACTGACCAGCTTAGGTCTGGAGGAATCGGAGTCGCAGCTCACATATATGGTGCTACTCAAACTGGATGCCCTAGACCTTCAAGCAAAACACCAGGCGAACTCAGCGATATCACAAACGGGATTTGGGTATGCCACTCGCATGGAACGTTAATAGACCAACATGAAAAGGCTTACTCTGCTGAGTATTTGATGCTATGCAAAGAGGTCCGTACCTTCGCCCACACATTTAGCATGACTTCCGCTGACATACGTAGTGTCTTAAAGCTAGTACCTCGACGAACTTACGAAAAAATTGTTTGGAAGTATTCCTCAGATCTAATTGGCTCGACTAAAGAGATCGAGCGCGATGTTATGGCCGAAGCAGGAAGACAACTGTCTCTAGACACTCTCACCTCTTATTCCCAGATCCCGTCGCCACCACCAAAATTTAAGCAGACATCACTAAGTATCTTTGCCAGTGAGGACGCTAAAACACCGTCAACTGTGAATGTTGAGACGAGCAAGAAAGCATCTAATTCAACCATAGCTGAGTTAATCAAAAGCTGGACTCGCGACGAAGAGCTCATTACTGATAAAAACTTCTCTATAATAATCGAAGATCTTTATGCCGTTATCTCAGCGAAAAATTCTGACACCGGAATTATTGCCGCTGAGCGCGTATCAGTCTCAGGAAGAATGCTTATTAGGGTAATTCAAGCTAGCGACCTGACAGGCATGCCACATTACCATGCGTTCGCATGGATGAGAGGTTCCTCACCAGTTGCATTTAATTGGAATTTAGTATCTGGCGTTAAAGGCGAAAGCACTTCAACAATCAGACGAAACAAAGATTACGCGAAGCTAATTACGTATTCCGACTCGTCAATACGCGATGCAAGACAGGCTGAGGCCCTTCTTGCAAAACTTATTGAGGGGTGGAAGCCCATTGGATTTTTTGGACTTCACAACTTAACCATCAGACGCGAGACCTTTCAAAATTCTTACTTTGAAATCGATCAAATTCCAAACCTTGACATTCTAAAGAAAATGCATAGGAACGCTGTAAGAACTCTGTATCCGTTGACTATACTTGATAAGTTTGGCCACTTATTTGACGTGTCCGATGCATTTTACGACGAGAATTTAACCGATGACATGATCAACACTGCTTTTGAAGAACTAAATATCGCTTCGGAAGGTGACACACTACCATCAAAATTCTGTTCGAAGCCATGCGTCGAAACTGACACCTGGACTTTATGCTTGATTTTCAGAACTTATATAAATGGTTTTTTCTTGGGATTTAAAAGAATACCAAAAAATTCAAGACTTGATTTCTACTGAAGAGATTATGCGCACGAATGAAGCACCACATAAACAACACCGGCGGATCAAAATCCGCCGTCGTATTAATTATTCTTGATTCTTTACACAAACTAAATCTTTTGAAGCCACAGTAATCAAGCTGCAATAGAACAGCCAACCACAGATGCTCATCAGTAATAGGACGACCCCCAACCAATTTGACGTGGCATCAAGCATACGGGCTGAGGCCTGCAGACAGACACCCCCAAGAACCAGTAAACGCATAGGACCCAAGCAAAATTTTTCGCTTTTAGTCAGCGATGACTGAATTTTGGAGGCTTCATCCCACGTTATACGGCGCGAAACCACCGCAGCAATGAGGAAAGGCTCCAAGCGGCCGCCCATGACCACGAAGAGAGGCATCAGCCCTAACTGCTGCTCAACCGCAGTGGTATACAAGATGACAAGCAGCGTGCGCTTCTCCGGATCGAGCAGCTCCATCGGAAAAGCGATTCTGGGCAAGACACCACTCTTCCAAGCTATCGCATCAGCACCAATCATCGCCACGAGCGCGATGAGGTTTAAAACTCCCCCAATAACGAGGGCCAAGGGCGTTGCAATTTTGAAAAATCTTCGCCATGGAGATCTTGGGCCAATGCTGCTTCGGACAACGGCACCTCCTGGTAGGATTCCTGACTTCCAAGCACATAGCGCTATAAGGACAAATACAAGCGGACTAGCCAAACTAAACAGATGGAATGCTGCCTTGCCAACCACCAGTAGCAAAGTGATCGCCATCACTGCAGCAAAAAACGTCAGTGAAAAAAAATAGGGCAGCACCCGAACCGCAACTGGAATTGCTTCGGCGATCCAGCCTGGCCATCTGCCAAAAGTAACTGCTGGTCCAGCCAATTGAGATTGATCAATGATTGCCAAAAATCGGTTTCCTTCACGAAGCCCAGCGACTGCCGGTGCGTTACTCAGCCCCCCAGGTCTTGATCCTAGGCATGGCATAACTATCGGAGGCTACAACGGACTCTTTAATTTGCAAGGTGATTTCGACAGCTCTAGCGGACCTTGCATTATTAGATATTGAGGCACTTTAAGGATTCTGATCATCAGGAATTCAATCATGCAATCGAACAATACGCCTCAACCCTACACCGTACTCGAGCTCACACCACAGGCTCTCTTTGACATCTACGGCACCTACTGCCATGCATTCGAGCAGACCGTTCTGACCGCGATGCGACGCCTCCTTCAGGATCAGTACACAGGCGGTGCTTACGAGCTTCGCAAGTATCTAAACGGAGCTGTCGCGCTGGTTCTCCCTGCGCTCGATCAGGTCAGCGCATCCTACGGCATGTCGGAAGAAACAATCACCCTTGAGGGCGCATCGATCGCCGCAAACCTGATTACCTTAGGTCAGCTAATGGTTGTAGCTGATGAACGCGAGGATGAATCCAACAAACTGATCCAGTACAACCAATTCTATGGCCTAAAGGACGCTTTGAAGGGGCAGGTCAACTTCATCATCGACACCACCCAACCTGATGGCTACCGCAGCCTAACGGAAGGAGAACAAGCCACACTTAAACCTGCTGCCCAGCGCCATCCTGACGAAGAGGCAATCCGTAATTTGATCGACTAACTGGGAACTCGATTGCCCTTCCTTGGTACCAATCAGGGACCCCAGGTAGGTTGCTCGGCGTAGCCTCAAGCAGGTCAAATCGCTTGAGGTCACTATCGTGCTGACAAGGCAAACAATAGCAACCGGCCTGGGGATCGGATCGCTTTTACTCATCGGCTTCAGTGCAGCGGTCAGCAACGGTTTTCTGGCTGCCGCAATTCCTACGGAACTGATCGGTCTATCAGGGCAAAAGAAAGGATGCGCTGCAAATCTGGAATCAATGTCCCAGATGTCGCTCGCAGAGATTCATCCACCTGACAGAACTCTGATCCACGACGCGAACGCCGGCGCGTACTGCAATGAAGTATTACCCAGACATAACACGCTATAAAAAAAGCCCGCCCCTGATTAAGGGACGGGCTTTTTTTCTATGCACGGGTCGGCTCCTTTAGGAGGCAATCACCAATAATTGAGATTCACCCAGGTGCTCCTTCGAGTGTTGCAGCCTGGTAAGCCGAGTTTCCTCGGACATGAACAGCCACTGAGTACCGACGGCATCAGCCAACGCACCAATCGCGTCAACCAATCCCCAGTAGCTTAATGAAACCGCAGTACCTGCAAAAACAGACGCAAACTCTCGCAACTTAACCATGAAGGCCACCGGATTTTTTGAATCCAGAAATCGAGTTAGAACTGCGTTGGTTCCTGCTTGCAACATCGTGCCGTGCAGACCGACAAACTGGCGACCGGCCTCAACACAGGCGGTCAACAGTTGGTCGACTTCTTCTTGATGCACACGAACGAATTGCGAGGATTGTTCGGTTTGGTCGGGTAGTTTTCTCATGGGTTCACTCCAAAAAAATGGAGGACCCATCCCCAAAGGGGAAGAGATCCCCCAAGGGTTAAAAAAGGTGCTGCAAGGTGCAGCTTCAAAGCCCAGCGAACAGACGCCAGGACAGAAACACAATTAAATCATTACTTTTCCTCAGGTGGAATAGCCTTGTCCACCGTGGCGTCCGCTGTAGCGCTACACAGAGGTTTTCCATCGTCGTCTGACACTCGCACCAGGCGAGGCGCCTTTTCCCCTTCCATGACGCTCCAGAGACACCCAAGGCGATCCTGCAAGATAGCCCCACGGCCGATTGGCATAGAAATACTCTCTAGCCGCTCCAACATCTGCTGCGATTTGATATCGACTTCGCTAGCATTGCTCGCCAATGGCAACCCATACACGGCAAGCAAAAGATACTTTTGCACTGCGCTACGCAATGCTGCACCAGTGCCAATCATTCTGGGTCTCCCCTTTCATTTTCAGTTGAACAAGCATCGTTTTGGTTGGTGTGACCCACGCCAGCGCGTCTTCCCTAAGGCGCAACTTTGTCGCGCTAGGCTTCCAAAATATTTCGTCGATGCCCAACACAACTTTTGTCGCAACCGATGCAACGAAATCCTGTGGGAAGTGAGTTGGGCTCTGCGAGGCCGCGACGAGCATGAGACCGAACTTTCGCGCCTCTTTTGCGATCGTGTTGATGATGTTGTCTTCGCTTTCATCCGCGAACACATGCGCCTCGTCCAGAATGATTACGTCTCGAATCCGATCCTGTGGCCCGCGTTCGACGGCCGCCAGGAAGATCTCCTCCAAACGAAACAGAACAAATAATTTTCTTTCCGTCATCGAGAGCGCCTGAAGGTGGTAGCGCCAGACAGGATTTGATTCGTGGAATGGAGGTTGTACGGATTTGAAAATACCGATGGCATCCAGATTCTGAAGCCGATCGACCACTGACTTCAGTACGTCTGTACTGTCGTACTTCATTAGCGATGTCAGCTCTCTGCCGGTGGTGATCGCCTCAACGTAAGTCGTGAATGAATCAATAGCCTTCGCCTTGGCCTTATCCAGGTCGACCTTCGCTGCTTCATCTTCGAAATTGGCTTCACCTTTACGTAACGCCTGAATGGCCTTTTTCCGATAGGCCGCTGCTGATCGGTTCGCAACCTCCAGGTAGCTAACTGCTTCAGCACTTGTTCCTAAAAACGACTGCTGGTGAATATTCTGAGCCATCCGGAGCACGTCTTTGATGCATGGATGTGTCCGCGCCATGAGCTTAGGTGGCCATCTCGTGATAGCGCCTTGGTACTGATCTTGCGCAACGTACCACGAATACAACGGCCCACCGCTCCAGCGAGCCCCGAGGGCCTTTGCCTCATCCTTCTCAGCTTTCGGGACATCAATGAACAACCTATCTTCGTGGCCGTCGGTCATGATGACCGCAGTTTCCTCCTCGACCACCCAGGTCGAAGGATCATCCTGTTTGAATCCGTACTGGGCATATACGTCGAGCAGAAGGTTACGTAGACAAGCCTCCTGCTTCGTTCCCATAGCCCTCATGCTTCGCTCTATTGTCGAAATGAAAGCTTGAACGCGCTTGCGAATACCACCGAAATGAGGATCGGGATTCACTCGCAATGGGTTTAACCCCCAGTTCGAACGCTCACTAAAGCGAACCTCAGAGGCGCCTGGTATTTCAAGGTCCCCGTGAATATCAAACACGTGAATGCGCGGGACTGATGAGCCAGACGTTTGGAGCATGTGGGAGATCATTTTCCGGAGTAGAAAAGTCTTACCCGCACCACTCATTCCTACCAGGAGCGTATGGCCGTTAACCAGTTTCTCCGAGTCCCAAATGACCTGGACTTGATTATGCTTTTTTAGCTCAAGGGCATTGAGGCCGAACCGTATCTGCATCTGATGAGTGCCTTATAAATCCCGCGACCTGGTCAAGCAGGCCTGTATGAGGCAACTCTATTCAGCTCTCGCCATCGTTTGGGGTGTGTCTGCCCCTTGAAACGGGCCCAAATACAATCCTACGCCGCGGAGACCAACCTCAGCCCTTGTTTCCGCCTCGCAATCCGGATCAGCGACTGCTTCAAGGGCTCGCCGCTCGAGGACGACAACGAAATTGATTCACACAGATCGTTTGAAGACCGATTCATGGTTGGGGATGGTGTTCTCAGCACTGCTGTCGCGGAGTCTCGAATCAAGTCGCAAAATGCTGCAGTGGTCAGCTCATATTGCGGATCGAGCAACACTTGATCGCTCCATTCGACATCAAGACAGAGTTTGATTGCTAAGGCTTGCTGCCAGTCGTCCATCAGTGACATTACTGCGAATGGATGCACCAGCAAGCTTTCGCCGGCGGTAACCCATAGGGTGTCGTTACCTAAGCGACTCAAGGCAGCTTTGAGACATTCCTCAACCTCGTTTTGCGAGACAGCAATGATCTCCATCGATATAGAGCTCGCGATTAGTTCAAGGTACGGGCTAACGTTCAGTAGTGGCATCTATCTCTCCTTTGCACCTCTAAACACTACGTTCAATGTCTCAAATGCAACACTCTGCCGACACTCTCACCGCGAACTAGCCACCTGAGTCTGCAGCAGCTTTGGCTGCATCGAGAAGAGCTGGTGCGAGTGCCCCAACGTCACGTCGACCTAGCACAACCTCAACGAGCGACTTTCCATCAGATACCTTGAGTGATATCTCGCCATCAACATGAGCTACAGCAACAATTCCCCGAGTTTTGCTAACGCTATGCGAAACGATCTGAGCCCCGTGAAATGTGTCCTGGGCAGCGCTAACGTTTCGATTTGCGGTGGGGAGCAGGAGAAAGGAACGGGTTTCTGTTGGCAAAGAATCGAATGCAACCTCATAAACACCGAACCGCTCGCGAATTTTCCAACCGAGGTTCTCACCGTGCATGATGATAAATGTGACGTCATTACCCATGCCTGGTAGCCCTGTCAAATCTCGCATGGGTAACCAGAGCCCTTCTGAAAGATCGAGTTGGTACTCCATTTTTCGATCAGTCCATCGACGCCCAACTTTGCGACGCGAAGGGATGGCCACACCTTTTTCATCGTATCTTTCTGGCCAGATTGTTTGGGGAGCGATACCTAAGCATGTAGCTACCAACGCTTGAAGCGAAGGTGACCGAGCGCTTCCCAGGTTATCCAGAGCTGATCGCGGAACACCAATGTGTGAAGCGAGGGTACCCAAAACAAACCCACGATTTCGAAGCTCAGATTTCACCCAAGCGAGCCTGGAAGGCTCCTCTGCAGGTATCGACGAAATATCGACCGCCATCAAAGATTTTTCTTCCACCATGGTGATGAAGAGCGGCTTCGGCTCCTCTGTCTCGGGCAGCGCAAACAAGCCGGGCATAAGTTCTTCAACTTGCGCCTGCATTTCTTGAGACCAAGACACATCGTATCGCTCAGGGAAAAGAATCTTCTCTGAGACGCCAAGGGCTTTGCCGATTTCCGCTTGAGCTGCTGGATAATGCTTTTTGCCGGCTGAGGCGATCCCCGTAACACCACTTTGCTTGGAAAGCGAGGTCAGCGAATACCCCTGTTTTTTCAGCGCCACCTTAATTGCATGCCACCTGAACGCGAGGGGGATCTCAGGATATTTTTCGGTCGTCATACCAAACACCTTTGGAGTTTGGATTGACGCTCTCATGGTTTCTCGAACATGCAAGGCAGCCACCAACAGACAAGTTACCGTCTCTTTAAGCCTCCTGCTTTAACGGGGAATTCCTAGCCCGGAAAAGATACAGGACGTTCAGAGGCGATGAAAGCAAGTCTAGGACGCTGATTTACCCTCGACTCGTTCTCCTTTTCCGCGCCAAATGCTCATCACCAAAACGCCGACAAGGCAAAGAAAAATGAATCCTGCGACCCCAGCGTATATCAATCGTTGATTATAAAATGCCTGGCCAGCGTCAAAACCAGACACACAAATCAGGATCGCAATAATGCCCATGCTCGGAGTGTACCTACCACGCATGTTTCGCAAATTCCTGAATCGGGCACCGGCGCCGTCCAGTTGCGAGCGAGCTGCTCCAATCTGATCTCTTAAGTTCTCCAGGCTTCTGTCGTCCATGCCCGTTACGGACAGCGGAATTAGATACAAGGTATCTGCGATATGGCTTATTTGGCGCTGGCCGCCAACCGGCTGCGATCGAATGAAGGCAAGGCCCTCATGAAGGACCTGCAAAGCCTCTTCCTGCAGAAAAGCGCGCTCATCTTCCACTGAAATCGAATTCATCATGATGCCAGCGCTGAATACTTCAGCGTCTTTTACCTCGTGGCGTCGAAGTACTTCGACCAATTCCTGTTGGTCGACGCTGCAGTATCGAACCAGGTACCCACCGGCTCGACCAGGCGCCACAAAGCCTCCAAGTACCTCATGATTCGATTGATGGCTCGGATAAGCTGTACCACCTGGGTAAATGGCTTTGAGACCTAGAACGCTAAGATCATTGAACAGGGATTCTATGTGCACAGTTTTAGCTCCATGGTTTCCCGCTAGCATCTCAACTCCGGGGCTCACGATGCTGGTGATCTGGCACTGAATATGGAGCAGATCTGGTCAGACTTGCAGTTTTGATATCTCGATGAAAATCGTGACAAATCAGAGCTTGAGCCAGACCATGAACACACCAGACCACCCGTGGCAGATTGCGTACCACTCAGGAATGACTAGCTTTTCAGACTTTCGAGCAATAGCTCAACTAGGTATGCCAGTAGGCGTGGTAGCGACCCTTTTGACGCTGGCCCAACTACACCTCGCCATTCCAAGACATCTAGACCAGGGGGGAATGGCGTTTGTCGACAGCGGCGCCTTCACAGCCTTCCAGAAGAAGCAGGAAATGGACTGGGGCAAAGTCATTCGCGCCTACGAGACGATTGCGACCAACACCATTCAACCTGCCAATCTGAGCGTCGTAGCGCCGGACGTAATTGGTGACCAGGTGGAGACGAGAAGGCTCTGGGTGCTTTACGCAGACTCAATACGGAAATGGGTTGGTATGGGCGTTCGAGTCATTATTCCGCTTCAGGTTGGCGAAATGAGCGGCGGTGAGCTTTTTGAAGAAGCTTGCGCGATCCTGGGTACGCGAAAACTCGCCTGCGGCATTCCATCCAATGCCGCGGCAATGAGCCATGCAGATTGCGCGACGATACGAAATAGTGATTTTCACATCCTCGGTCGAGTGCGAATGACTGATGAGTTACGACTAAAAGTTTCCGCCATTCTGGCTTCGAATCCGGGAGCCAACCTCACCTCTGATGCGAACTGGCTTAGGGCTAGAACTGCAAAAATCTGCAGGATCCGAGCACATTTACCTGCTTTCAGTGGTGACTTCGAAAGCCGAAGAATGCGTGCAGTTCAAGCTCTCCTAGCGACTGAAGGGTACCCGCAAACAAGGCCTGCCTTACCCCTTAATCAGGCGACCTACTAATTCCCATCATGGGACCCACACCCATCATCTATTTATATTTCAAAGAGTTGGACTGGCTCCCCTACCAGTCCTTTATATTCCAATGCTCGTGCAATTCCAGCTGGAGTTGGGTATCGCATCCAAATAACAGATTCGCCTGCATGAAGCCTGTGTGTCATACCGGTTGCCTTATAGACCCCGTCCAGGCCTAAAAGACGCTGCTCCGCATCGGTAATTGACATGAGCGGCTTAGACGGCTCGATCCTTACTGAAAGATGCTCGCACCCCTCTTCAGCGTCCTCCAGTCGCCCAAGCGTTGGAGCCACTTCGAAAAAACCAGAGACGCCTTGAATTGCGCACTGGCTCAATGAGACACAAACACCCACCAATACCGTTAAAAAATTTCTCATAAGCTCCCTGCTAGATCCGCTGAAACGTGAATGTAAAGACCAATCACAGCGCTCCTACACACTCCTTGTGGGTGGGTCTTTTTTGGCTGGCGGATTTATTGCGTTCACGAGCGGCCTGTCTACGCATCTCGACGATAGCCAAGTAACCCGCAGCCGCGCACATAGCTAACCCGGCCCACAGCAAAACAAATACGATTGATACGCTCACAAATGACCCGAGAGTCGTTTGCAATGACCCGATGCTCAGTGCTGAGCTAAAGCCCAACGTCGTTGCGGCAGCGAGCCAAGACAGATAACAAATCAAAAGGACCAGCTTGATAAAGCTCGGAGACCATCGATAAATTGCGATGCTGGAAATAACAACCAGAACAATCGCTACCGCATCGAGCATAAGAGGCCAATGACCAGCTGGTAGAGAGGCAAATAACAATCCGGCATTCAGCGATGCCCCGGTGATGAGTGTGATGAGCCGCATAGCTTCCTCGAGTCTCGTAGAGAAACTCAATGATCGGCTTGCACAAGCAGGAAGGGAGTTTAATTGGGCCCAGAAGTGAGCCCGGACAGGCATGAAGCGAACTGACTATGGAGTAAGGTCGTTAATCAATAAACAGCCTCCTCCCTTTGCTGGCACCGGTGTGGGCTCCGGTGTCGATAACTGGACTATCAGCTTTCGGCTTAGGCGACTCAGCAAGGGTCTGCAGTGGTGCAGGTTGGCGAATCGTCCTGTCAGGGGGATTTATCAAGCGCTGCTGCTCTTCACGCAACCTCGTCACGGTTGCCTCCTGCATGGTTGGCCCATCGATAAGGCGTCTGCGCGATGCGCGCACCTCGAAGACTCCAACGAGAACAACGCCAAGACAAACCAATATCAAACCCGCCACCCCGATATTTAAGATAATCGAGGCACTTGCTACACCGGCTTTGTCTTCTTCAGTGGGGCGCGCCACCGCAATGCTTTTGATACCGGACCGGCGAACCGTATGCCCATCAAAGCGTGCGCCAAAGAGTATTTCTAAAGTTCCACCCTTTTCTCGCATTTCCAGGATTCGTGCATCCTTTCCTGCAAGCAATTGAATAGCTTTTTCAGCTGGATAGGCTTCACCGGTAACCATTCCACCCAAGAACGAGTTGAGACCTTCGGTATCAGGCACCCGACACCAACTGGTACCCCGGTACCGACCAGGGCAAATTTCAATTTGTGTCTTGCCATCCACAATTACCTTTCGCCACTGATCGCGGCTAAGCAAAATTGATTCTTTAATCCCTAGTGACCCATTGAATCCACTGCTACTCGCTCCGTCATTGATAAGTGCGCCATCATTTTGGTCGCCGGAAGGTAGAGCGAACACATGCCCTCCCACACCAAGGACAAGTAGCAGTACAAGAGAAAATCGGCTTGTGAACTTCATGGCGCCCCCTCGCCCTTTTGGATCGATTGAGTGAAACGCCCCATCCTGTAAATTTTCTCTTTTTCGAACTTTATTGCCTCCTCCCGGCAATCGAAGGGACCGAATGTCGTGTTATCAATGCGCACATTCCATTGACACGACCATCGTCTGGTCCAGCCGGCAACCATAGAGGTGTCAGAGAAAAATCTTCTCAGCACCGTAAATACCATCTGTAGGAGCAACGATCTCGGAACAACGTGTGACACACGCTCCTTGCGGAACGTGTCGACCTGCAGGCCGACAAGGCATACCTCGTCAGCAAATCCGACAATAACGCCGTCACGGATTACGATCCTGCGCTTATGGGGGAGAGATTTATTCAAGAGGTGATCTCTGTTGAAAGAACCTAGCAGCCGATCTGGAGGGTGCCGCAGCCAGGCAGCGGAGTGACCCCGAACTGCCTGACCGCCGCCAAGTGGACGTCAGTAAGTCACTGTCTGGGTTTGCGACTCTGACGTCACAAAGTCGTACTCCGGCTTTTTCTCTACCTCATTCACCTCACTGCCCTCCGGCCGAATACGCTTTTCAAGATCTTCACACGCACGACCTTGAAACCCCTGAAAATCAGCACTCACATTTCCGCCTTTGACGTTCACGACAACACGCTTCACCACACCACCTCCTCGGCCACAACCTCAAGAGATCCATCGGTCTGAGCCACGATAGACACCTTGTAATTTTCCGCTTCCAGTTGCTTGGCGTAGTGATAGGCCAAGTAACGGTCCACAATTTGCGAACTCACGGAGTTGGTCCAGGCACCGGACGAACCGTAGTTCTCGACAAACTGATTGAAAACACCATTCTCAAGATTGAACCCCAGGCGATGCTGGGAGTTTGCTGGATCAACCAGTACCAATTGGTATCGTTCGGAAGTGAGCCCTACGCCAATTCGGTAGAGTTGCTCGTTTTGGTAGAGGTTACCCAGGCCTGATAAGGCCTTCATAAGAACATCGATGTCGGTGTAGGACACAGCGACTTTAGCTCTGACAATATGACTCACTGCAATCTCCTAATATCAATCGACGGTCAGTTGGCGTCCGTTGTGTAGCGGCTCGCTTTGATCCTGGGTGTTGGCTCTGTAGAAGCCCTGATCGCCCAATTTACGAATCGCGTCGATATCTGCCTTTCTCGTCTCGCTGGCAGGACTGATGTCTCCCAAAGCATCAAGGAGGTTTCCTTGGTTTAGCTGAGCATCCATCGACAACGCGAGGTATTGAGCATCGACCACCGCCTGCTCAATTTCAGCACCGGTGTAGCCAGTGCTTGCAGTCAACAATTCGTCCATCTTGAAGTTGGAAACGGTGACACCTGCTTTCTTCAAGTGAATCTGGAAGATTGCTACGCGTTCATCCTTGCTGGGTAGATCGATAAAAAAGCTGCGATCCCAGCGTCCAGCACGCATTAGCTCAGGCGGTAAGGCACTGATCCTGTTGGCGGAAGCGACAATGAAGACTTTGCTCTTTCGCTCTTGAAGCCAATAAAGGAAAGCACCTAGCAAACGACGCGATACCTCGTTGTCTCCTTCGCCTTGTGCAAACGCTTTGTCGATTTCATCCATGAGAACGGTAACGGGCGCAATCTGGTCGATTGTCTGAAGCGCACGCATGAATTTGGCCTCAGTCTCGCCCTGGTACTTCGAGTAGAAGCGGTTCATGTCGAGACGAACAAGAGTTGTTCCGAACACACCTGCAGCTGCCTTGGCCATCAGCGTTTTACCACCACCAGGAACACCCGCCAGTAGCACCCCCTTTAATGGCAAGTCCTTATCCCAACCTGCCTTACGGATGTTGAGGAATGACTTCAGTGGCTCGAGCCCACCAACAGTTTGAATGTCGATCGGTTCCAAAACATCCAGACCCACATCACGCAGAATATGGCCCTTCTCACGCCGAACCTCTGAAAGATAGTCAAGCGCTTTGTGTTTGCGATAAGCCGAAAGGATGAACACGTTACGCATTTGAGTGTGGCTCAAGCCCATGGCGTGGTTCGCAATAACAACCCGCTCACGCTCATCAAAAATAGTCGGCACTTGGGCAGATTTACCAATCGATCGCTCAACGTCTCGCTCGGCGCTCATCAGAACTTCAATAATTTCGGCCTGATCCATGGCTGGTAGATCGATGTGATAAACGAACTCTTCGGCCAAGGAGTCGCGGCCGGCAATAACGTAGGTAATGCCGTGTTGCTCAAGAGCGGCAAGGGAAGCTTTCAAACTGGGAAGGGTTTCTGCATTTAGACGCTGACGGTCAAAAAAATACTGGTCAAAAATAACGGCACCACGGCTGTCTTTGGGTGCTTCGCCAGCGACCTTGGCGATAAAACTTGGGTCCGGGACCTGTTTAAAAGGCATTGCTAAGAAATGCTTTTTCAGGTCAGTTGCTGCTGCAGAGATGACTTGAGCGGCCCTGGCCAACTCAAAGGTTTCGATTGCAACGACCGGAAATGCCAGCTTCAGTGGCGTATTTATACGGTCGTTTAAAGCTTCATTCTTGGACATGGCAATCCCTTACGATTTCGGCAAATTCATGGAATTAGTGTTTCACGAAGGAGCGCGCTGACCCTGCCCTATTGGGACCACGAACTGGGGCAAATAGGCTCAGTAAGCACCGCATTCGAGTGGAGACATGGCCGGTATCTGGAGCCGGCCAGGAGGAGCTCCCACGATCTATCTTCCGGAGATTTGCGGAGATGCAAGGTCTTGATCAGAAAAATGATCCGTCAATCAAGATGTAGTTTTCGGCTGCCAGTTTCCCCACTTTCTGAACCAGGCACCGATGCCGGCTGTTCCACAGTCGTGGGGGCAAGGACAGAACGGTGATCTTCTGTACCTGCTTTTGGAGCCTGCAGCACAGGCGGCGTTACGAGTGGGGCTCTCGGTGCCACTTCGTTGATCGGTCTAGACGAAGTTCCAGTGTTCATCGCTCTCACGATCTGAAGAATTACCATGAGGATCATTAACCCGAAGGTGTAAGGCATTATCTTGAACACCAGATCCATCATGTCATCGAGGTTATCAGCAGCGCTGTTAAAGTTGCCGGCCGCATGAGAGCACTGAGGCAGGATGAGCAAGCTAAGGCAGCTAAGTGTCAGCAGCGTTTGAAGGGATACATTGCGCATTTGATTCATTGATCTTCTCCTGGTGGGGATGATGCAATTCTCCCCAGACCAGGAGCAATTCAGCTCCGGATCCGCCCCCCAAAACGGGGCCAATCTCTGGTAAAGCGCCACAAAAAAGCCGCCCCAAGGACGGCTTCAATAACCAGTAGTTTAACTAAGTGGATGCTGCTACTTCAGCTGCTACTAGACCTCGCCTGTATTCCTTCAGAATGGGTTTGAGCAACGCCGCAGCTTCGATCGCGTCGTTCGCAACACGCTCATTTCGAGCCACCCAATACCCAAACACTGATGCCTTGCCCAGCGGATTTGTTGGTGTTTCTCGTCCTCGAATGAGCGCCTCGAGATCCCAGCCAAGTGTGTAAGTGCCATAGGTGTGCTTATCAACGTCGACCCAAAAGCTTGCAGAGTCGATTTTGAACATCATCGTCAGCACCTGAAGTGTGAGCGCCGCGAGCGGGTCACTTTCGGATTCTGAGGCCATTCGCTTCATCACCGGGCCCAATTTACGCAACTGCGCGATACGAACCCTGTTGCCCCAAGATATGAGATTTGGCGAACGGGAAACCAGTTTGGGGAGATCGACCTTATAGAAACCGGGCTCAGATTGTTCAAACCACACTCGAATCACACCAGCGCATTCTGGGCAGAGCGAGTTCGCAGCGTATCGATTTTCCTCGGCCTGCCCTTTGCGACCCGTATAGTGAAAAACGTGCATACCCACATGCCCACAGATTCGCTGAGCAGGGGAATGGTGATGGTTCTTTGCCATTGAATCGTCCTCGACAATTAATGACCCCATCATCCGCACGATCTTGAAAGTGCAAGCCCTGAAAGAATCTTTTTACCCCTGAGCCCACCCTGTCAGTAGCAACAGTCGAATATTGGAATAAACGAAACATCTGACTGGCGAAAGCCTCAAATTCCATATGGAACTTTCCACCGCTCCGTGCCTGCGAATAAGCTGATCAGTAGACCCAATGACAACTCTATCAGGATCGACCTCAATCTCTGCCAAATCCTGACTGAGTGCTGACGGGGGATCCGCGAAGCTGCATCCCTAGGTCCACGATACTCCGAACACCAGCGCCCCGACATTCGACTCCGACGCCTTTGAACGACTAACTGCTCCTTTGAGCGGGGCAGTCTTCAGGGTTGCATTATTTCTCCTCATGAGATGATTACATCAAAAGTGAAATCCTTCAGCCAAGTCCAAAGCCAACTGACCTCGAAAACCGCGTGGGAAAAGGGGTAAACCCATGAACGACTATCAGCTCATTCAATGCTCAGGTGAAGACCTGCAAGAACTCCAACGGCTTGCCCTCGCTGTCCGCGCAGCCAGCGACGATGATGATGCGCTGGGCAATGCTCTCGATAATTACGATGAGCACGCAAACCCCGACCAGGTTCTTTGCTTGTTTGAGGCAATTGATCAGGTAACCGCCGAGCGCGATACCCTGCGTGCCCAATTGACCGAGCTGGTCAATGCTGTGCGCTCGATCAGTCCTAGGCGACACTTTGAAGTCAAAGTGTCGGGCGACGATGAGCCTCAGTATCGGCAGCGCAAGGAGTGGGTGGACTGCGTGTTGAGCCTTTGCGATACGGCATCCGCCAGCGTAGAGCCCCGTAGTCCAGGCGTCGGCTGTGAGGCGCGCACCGGTACTGGCGTAAGCAAACCCCAATCTTGACCGCTGCCAATCACATGCCCGCCCAGTGCGGGCTTTGCTGTAGGAACAGGGCATTTTCTGATGCTGCCCGGTGGCGACTTTTCCGCACCAGGTCACGTATTGATGAATTGGCTGGGAGTGATCACATGGAAATCAATGTGCGACAGGGGAGCGTTTTCCCTATCAATCAACCACAACAGGTCTGGTATGGCTACCGCCCGGAAGTAGTGCAGGACGCACGGTTCGCGGGTCAGGAAATGGTAGCGATAACCGATAGTACCGAGTCGTTTGAGTTGCATTACTTAGGCCATATTGGCAGCGGTTTTTCCAGCATCGAGGATGCTAAAGCGGCAGCGCCTGAGTTTGCTCGGGCCGTGTTGGACCGGCTACGCAATCTCATTCAAGACGTTTAAGAAATCGCGGTACCGCCAAGCCCAGCCACCCTCAGTTGATTGAAACAGAATGCATATAGGCACTCACTATGAAATATCCAATTTATTCGACGCACGTCCTCTCATTAGCTCGGGCTTATGACCGCGCGCTCATGCTATGCGAGGCTGGTTTTTGGTATTTTCTCGAAATTAAAGAAGTCCATCCAAAGGATTTCGGTACGTATGAAAATGGGGATTACCCAGCTTGGATTAACCATCATCTAGAGATGTTAAATCAAAGCTTGGAAGGTATGCGTAGAGCTTTAGGTGCTTTAATCGTTCAAGAGACGCAATCACTCTGTCTCGTTGAATTAGATGAAAATGGCGATGTCGTGGTGCCAGATGCGGTAAGGGCTCTTTTGCCAGACCATTGGGATGATTCAGTGTATCTGGGGAAACTAAATGGACCCGTTGACAGATCGGTAATGGCATCGAGGGTGGCTGAGATAAGTGACGGCAGAAAAGCCATTGTTTGGGACGATGACGTTCACTTTTTTCCACACGACATGCCGGACGCCTTCATTGAGATTTGGTGGCGGCGATTATTTGGTGGGCCTGGGAAAGACGATACCTTGTACCCGCTTTACCTTGAGGCCAATAACTCCTACGGCTGGGACTGCATAGGCATTGAAAGGTAAGTTGCAGCTGCACACCAAGCCCCGGTAAACAAAAGCTGGGGGCGACGACGTTGAAGCACGTCCGGAGAGGCCAGCAGCGCAGGAACATACCAATGCACAACCGAGACAAAGCAGCGAAGTTGCCCGTGATCGATAGTCCCTGCAAAGGCCAGCGGATGGCCAATGCAGATGACCAGTTCACCTTTGAGATAACCAGTAGTCGGAGCAAAACAAAAGAGCAAGTCACGTACTGCCTGCGTCGCCATCGTCTGCTTGGCCTGGTTTGGGCTTTGCCGTCAAACAAAACCGTGTGCGGGTAAGAAAGGAGCGGCCGTGGCGCAACTGATCTAGGTACGCGCAACCGACACGAAGTGACGTACAGACAGCTGTAACCCCTCAAGCCAGCTCATACAGTCGTGTTTGTTGCAACAATTTCCATGATCTCGCATTTATTTCAAAGCCGAGATCAGCCCCTATTTCTACTGCCTTGACGGTGTCCAGAGCCCCAAGAGCTTGAGAAGCGCGCGCACGGCCCCGTCAGCCTTCTGTTCACTTGAGCTGGGAGAGGTAACATCACGGTATGTGGAACAAAGCGACGGATCTCGTCGAAGCAACCTGAGCACTGTCTGATTTGCATCAGGTGTTTCTTGCTTGAGGTCGTAACCATGTCGCTCGGAAATGTACTTGGCTACTGCGGCGCTGCGAGAGCGACCCGCCTGGCAGTTCACAACGATATCGAGCCCGGTTGCGGCTAATCGATCCACCAATGACCGTACTGAGTCAGCCTGAGGTGGTAACAGGTAGTCCTGAAATGAAACAGGAAATTTAGCGCCAAACATGAGCATCCGTGTCTCGTCGTACTCTCCATCGACGAAGTACTCGAAAGCTACGCTAGCCCACCGCGATTGGACGATTTGAGCCTGATCGTCCTCACCGTCTGAAATCGAAACCAGATGCGTCGGCGCCATTGGACAATGCGTTTCTACATCTCTTCGCCCCATGAATCGAACTGTAGGCATTTTGGCTCTCCCCCTAGGTTGGTAAGAGAATCATGTGGCCTAGCACCATTTGGATGTTCCCAATCCGGCCCACTTTTCGGGCGAGTTGGCGAGACTTGCATATTCACGTCTTCGTGGAGGATTCGTTTGCATCCATTACGAAAGGTTCGAGAACATGAGCTTGCAAACCTCCTCCACACTTCCGGCCAAAGCTGAGGCCGACATCAACAAAGAGCAGTGGCATCAGGCCTACCAAAGTGCGCGTATTGAGATGCGCCGCAACCCCGAACCTGACGCCACAAACCGCGGTATCAAATGGACGGCCTTGCTAATCATCAGTAATGGGCGGGCTCAATCCATTGATCCGCTCACCGCTCCCATTTCGCAACGACTTGCGGCATCACGAGTGGCTAACCAGTGTGCCGTCTCAAGCCTCAGCAGGGTATCCAATGGACGTTGCGCCGGCGGCGACCAGGCGGACAATGTTGAAACCATCCTCCAGGGTTAGGGGATATCAATTCGCGTCATGTTCTGCCAGATGAAAGGCACTTCCTGAACGGCACAGAACTCACTCCACTTATCAATGAGTATCAACTCCATGCCCGTACGACACGCGATAGTTCACCTGATCGAAAAGAAACCAGACGGCTCCCCGGCAATCCTGCACTCATCAAGCACTGAGTTGACCGAATCAAGTGCTCTTGACCATTTGATGTCTGACCTGAACGAAAACTACAACGCCAAACAGGGGAAGGCTTGGGGATTTTTCCATCCAGAGTCTGGAGCACATCCGCTGAGTGGCTGGCTCAAAGCATACCTCGGCGAGGGCAGGACCTTCACTGAGCTCAGCCTGATCGCTGTGGAGCATTTGCAGCAGCTGATGGAAGAAAGCAACCTCACGTCCGGTGGATATGTTGTATTCGCACACTATCAACAGGGGATGACTGAGTATCTGACGATCGCGCTTGTTCACCACAGTGAAGGCGTTGCGGTCAGTGAAAGCCTCGAAGTCATCCCGTCTCGGCATCTCGATCTCAGCCAGCTACACCTGGCAGCGCGGATCAACCTTTCGGAATGGCAAAATAACAAAAACTCAAAACAGTACATTTCGTTCATCAAAGGGAAGAACGGTAAGAAACTGTCTGACTACTTCCGCGATTTTATTGGGTGTCAGGAGGGTGTCGACGGGCCAGGTGAAACCCGGACACTTCTCAAAGCTTTCAGCGACTTCGTAGAGAGCGAGGACCTGCCGGAGGGAACCTGCAGATCGATGACAAACACCCTAGTCGACTATGCAGCGAGCCAGTCTAAATTGGGAGAACCCATTGGCCTGGAGGAGTTGTCCGAGTTGATTGATTCAGAACATCCAAAGGCTTTTTACGATCACATACGAAACAAGGACTACGGCCTGTCGCCAGAAATTCCTGCCGACAAAAAAACGCTCAACCAATTCCGTCGTTTCACAGGTCGCGCCGAGGGTCTTTCCATCAGCTTTGAAGCTCATTTGCTGGGTAACAAAGTGGTTTATGACGAGGCTAGCGGTCAACTGACGATTACTGGCCTGCCTACTCAGCTTAAGGACCAAATCAAACGCCAAGCAATGTGAGCTCGATACCTATTTCATGCGGCTGTAATCAGCCGCATTTTCATCATGCTCTGCATAGCTCAACTCCCCCTCTCAAGCTTTCACGCCAACCTCGACGTCAAGCCCCCCGTCAATCCGAGTATCAAAGCGGATCCTGTCCATGAATTTGGTGCCCATTTCAAGGGTCGAACTGCCCGCTCAAGTGACAATCAACTTGGTAATTTCGTATCCAATCAAATAACTCTGTTTGGGCATCGGAGCATTAAATGGATACGAAAAAGGAAATGGTTCGACGCCTAGTCGAACCCTTCAGACCATTTTTAGCCATTACGAAATTCTTTATGGCAGCGTCCATGCTGCTGATCAGTGCTTATTCATCCATCGCCCTGGCGGACAGTGGTGGTGGTGCTGGTAGCTGGACCTACACCGGCGCTTGCCCAGCGGGCCAAGTAGGTACCGCAAGATACGTTTGTCGATCCAACACGAGCGTGGATTGGTGCAACATGATTTCGCCAAGTGTTCCACTGCATCCGGAACGCTGGACGATGCTTGAAGGGAACTGTACCGCCGCAGTTTACTATGTTTCGACCCAGACTGAGACGCAGTGGCTTTCGTGCCCGGCAAACACACCAAGTGGCAGCATCAATCAGACTCGTACCTATCAACTTTGGTCCGATGGAAGCAAACGCAATTACTCAGGGTTCACCGTTAATAATAGTTGCTACAACATCACCCCAACTGCTAGCAACTTTACACTCACCACCGACGAGGACGTCACTGGCTACGCTGCTTTCGCGATCTCAGACGATGGACCTGGTCCATACACGTTCCAGATTCTTTCATCCCCTGCAAATGGCTCAGCGAGCATATCTGGTAACACGTTGGTATTTGTACCTTCTGCCAACTGGAACGGGACAACATCTCTCACCTATCGAGTTATGGACGCGGCCGGCGCTTGGTCCGGGGCTGCCACAGCAACCATAGTCGTACGTCCTGTAAACGATGCGCCAGTTGCCTATGCAAAAACCATGGTCATTGACGAGGATACGCCTGGTACCGTTACGCTCACCGCGACAGATATTGATTCACCTGTGCCTAACGTTTTTCAGATCGTTAATCCCTCACCAAATGGCACCGCTACGATCACAGGATCGACACTCTCCTTCACCCCGAACCTGAACTGGAACGGAACCACCACACTGACTTATCGCGCGCAGGATAGCGCTGGCGCATGGTCCGCACCGGTGACCGTCACAATTACCGTAAACCCAGTGAACGACGTGCCCACACTGACCGGCACGACGCTGACCATTAAAACCAAGGAGTCGACTCCAATAACCGTCCGCACGGCAGTTTCGCATTGAGGACTAGCGTTACAAACATCGCTGATAGAAGAACCTTTTAAAATGACCTCCTGCCCACACGGCGTTACCTCCTGTGGGCAGGTACCGTTCCAGACCTTGCATATCGACAATTCATGAAACGATCTTCCCAAACTTGCATTGGGAATGAGACATGTCTGAGAACTCCTCCTCCCCGGCCACTGCAGTGGCCGCGGTTGAACCCACCATTGAACGCATCGAACGATTCCAGTCGCTACAAGCCGGCCAATATTGGCGAGCGAAAGAGGCCATCCATGAAATGGCTATCGAGGAGCGAGATGTTCACCTTCTTCAATCGATTCGCTGGGTCGATAACTCTCCCCACACGATCATCATTCGGGCTCACCCATCCAAATACGACACCCAGGTTCGAGTTGAAATACCCAACGCTGAAGGAAACATCACCAGTCGCTACATCACCTGCAAAGAGCATCCATTCCTGCTCGCAGACTTCCTCGCAAAATTCGAATTCGAGCCCGACCACCAGCAAGTCAGAGCTGATGAGATCAAGCGCATTCAGGGTCGAGTGACAGAGCTCCAAAACGACCTAATGGAAGCTCAAGCTGATCCACAGATCCTCAATGGTATCGTCGAAGAGCGCATGGCAGCAGATCGCGCCAAAGAAACCTCGAGCGAGTCCGCCAGCGAACAGACCATGCTGATTTCGGCCAGCGAGGAGCGGTCGCTGGCCAGTGTAGCTACCGGTAGCGTCGCTGCCGCGATCGGCAGTGGAATTACCCCTGAAAAAATCCAAGCGTTGAAATCGGTGGCCGCTCGCGAGCACAAGGTAGCGACCATAAAATCGGATTGGATTCAGGCCAAGACCACCGCGATTGCAGCCACCGTTAAGGCGATGACGCCCTACTTTCAAGAAACTGCGGCCGCGGCTCTTGCTCAAACAGAAGATGTGCGCACCTACGTGGCCAGCCTAATAGAAGGGATCGAGTCATTGGATCTCTACACAGGGAAAGATGTTTCTGTGCAGACCATTAGTACTGGTAGGTCCGCTGACAGTCATATCCCCCTCAGCATCGTGCAGCGCAAGTTGATGATGGACGAGGAGCTGGCAATCTATGTCGATCTGGACGAATGGTTTGACTTCAGCAACGAAGATCTATTCTTTAAGGCGCTGACCAAACACGAAGAGCTGGTGAAGCAGGTCTTTCCCACCGAACGCTGCATTCTGGTCATGGCCACCAGTCGGCGAGCCATCGATTATGGCAACGCGGCGACGAACCTTAGTCGCAACCTGGAAAACCGGAAGGTGTTCCTCCTGGTGCGGGATGGCGAGAACCTCCATAGGGTCTGGTCACCCATTGAGTCCCATCTGGGCGCCAGCCGGCTCTTCCCATCCAAGGACGACCAGAACAACATTTTCAAGGGTGTTGACGGGTCCGATATCAAATTCCAAGACGTGGCATACACATCGCACCTCAAGGCTCATGAAAACTTCGCCCTGCACTACAAACGTTTCCTGCTAATGATCTGTGGCCTGGATCATCGTTTAGGGCTGTTTGGTAAGTTCTATGACGGAGAGCAGTCTCTAGAGTTCATGACACAGCCCTTTCAAGACCGGTGGCTCAAGTTCATCCACGACGACGATGGCGCGGGCATGCTTCCAACGCAGAAACGTAAGCCCTTGCATACATGGATCAGCGAGAAAAACGCTTATCTCAAGTCAGGCTCCCGCGTGTTATGCAACTGGAAGACAGTAATGAATCCCCATACTGCACCGGGCGCATGCAGGAAAGAGGATCACCGCCATAGTGGTTTCTCATTCAGGTTCCAGCCAACCGAGCGGATAGGCCTACGCGTTGCCGCTCGAGGGGGAGACTCTCTGCACGTGTTTGTAAACGTGCAGGGATATGGTCGAAGAAAGGAGCGTGAATTCAGCACCAAGGTTACGCTCAGCGCATTCCGACCTGGCTACTGGAGTCATGCAGAGCTGCCCTTCCTCGTACTGGATGCCGTTACACCCGAGGAGCTTCATTGGTACATCCATGATCGAGATACCCGCGTAGATCATGTCGAATATGTCCGATTCTTCAAGCATGCACTGAAGCACCTAGAAGTCGAGAGAGTACGGGAGGCAGCTACCCGAGACAAAATGCGCATGGCGTTGCTGGAAGGAGGATTGGCGACCGCATCTGAGGCTTCAATCATCGTTGACCAAGCTGTGGTGGCATGGAGATCCGTGAATCGAGGTAAGGAACTGCCAACTTTCGAGGGAGCCAAAATGGGCCCTGTTTGGAAAACCCTACTCGATCAGATGTACCTTCTCGCCGGCGCCGGCAAGGAAATGGCCAGCACTGTTCGAAGTCACTACGAGGCACTCGAATATGAGGTTCTACGCATTACTGTCACTGGCACCAGCAAATGCCATGTTTACCTGAGTCCGAAACCGGAGGAGCAGGACAATCGTTTGGAGCGGCACGCGTGGGTCCATCGTATCGTGTTGGAGCAGGATCACGAAAAACTCATTGAGAGGGATCGCAGCTGGGAAGCCTTACGCTCCCAGGACGCGTCGGAGACCGAGCTCTACCAGTCCGACAGCGTTAAAAATTGGCTAGCAAAATCTGTATTCGAATCATTTGAGGCGAAGCAACGACTGATGACAGTCTGCGAGGATTACTCAAGCGTTCTGGCGATGCTGCAGGGTAAACAAGAAATCAGCGCGGATCAGCACTGGGACCTCTTCGAGCAATGGATTGATGTCAGGGAGAAACTCTCGACGAGCCAGGTCGTAGATCCAAGCATTTCGGTCCCCTTTGGCCTGAAGTATCAGCGTGACCAAAATGTGAGTTTCTTCTGTGTGACCACGTCGGCTGCTTACGCCCTCCTTCACCGCCTCGCCCCCAACGAGCACGTGAAAGACAGAATGAAAGCCAAATTCCTCAGCACGTACAAACACGCTCATCAGGCGCTGTCATGCTATCGCGATGCCATAAACGAGGTTCCATCGTGGTACCTCGGCTACCGGGATGTAACGCCAAAGCGAAACGAATCAATCTTGACTGGCCGTCTGTACAAAGGTGACTTTTCACCTTCTATATCCGTTAACAATTTGCTCACCTATCACTTCAGTTCCTGGGCCGAAGGCGATGGCAAAGAGTCAAAATACTGGATTGCGGGCAACGCAGTATTTCCAGGTGCTCGTGAGTCTCTTGATGATTGTCTTGGATTGTCACTTCCAGAAAATTTTGATCCGGTGAACCTTGTCGAGGTCACGGCAGAGGATAACGGCAAACCAGTGAAGAACGGCCATTGGTTCGACGTCGCCCCAGTCAAAATTTCACTGCAAATGCGTGATGCCAGCCCGATTAAGGCATCACAATTTTCGTATCTGCGTATGCAGTTCGCCTCACCAGCGGAAGCCCACGAACACATTCGCGCTAGAGCCCGCACTCTTGGCCGAAAGGCCATTCCTGAGGCCGAGGTCAAAGACGTTCTACTGTCACCAGATGGGGTCGAACGGTGGTTCACAGTCGAAGCGAAAAACTAGACCTACTTTTGGGGTGTTGTCGAAACGCTCTAGAAGTACGATCCGGTCAGTCAAACCACTGTGATATAGGAGACCGCTGCATGAACGTTGCGAACGCCGATACAAACGAACAAACGCTGAGGGAGCGCTCAGTGACATTACTAGGCAAAATTGTCCAGGAGATCGCCAGTTCAGAAATTCAAGATGAGAGGCATGCCAAGCTGCAGCAGGCGAAAGGTATGGCCAGGGCATATCGTGAACTTCAAGTCGTGCCCGCAAAGCTGACCTTTTCGTTCGAAGGCCACGTCGAAAGGGTTTACCGCCGCCTGGATGCACCGCAGCACGTGCCAGCATCTGAGCTCGAATGGTAACAGTGCTCGGGGGCCGACAGCCCCTTGCGCTTTTGGTATCACCGGTATCGTGATCGGTGATTACTAAACGCAAGAGCTTCCAATGGAAAACCTGAACGAACTGAAAATACTCGATTTCCGCACTGCCCGAACCGGGACCTTGGTTCGGCGCAGTGCGCACTTTCTTCAAGACCGTTGCGGGCGAGCAAAGACACAACTCGGGGTGATAACTGGATTCGCAGTCTTCGAGGATAAAAAGAAAGCTCCCATCGTCTGGCCCGTTGTCTTCTGGGAGGGGAATGCATCTGAAAGCACCACGCATCCCGCGCTCATCTCACCGTTCCGCGCTCACACTCTGCCCACTATCAGCATGTTCGAATAATCTGCTACCTCATTGCCTATACGCTGAACACTCCCCCTCCTGTAGGTCGCGCACCTCAACTTCGTGCAGTACGACAGGCAAATCTATGCCCTCCAGTGGGCCCAATGTGGTGCCTATGATTCTTTTTGGAAAGCATCATTGGACCATCTACTAAACATTGAGGTCTGCGATGTCTACCAAAGAAACGGAACACCAGGTGCTTGGCGAATTGGTTGCCGACCTGATCAAAGAGCGAAGAGCAACCCGCCGTATGCGCTACATCAAATACGGACTTTTTGCCGTCATCGCTGTTGCCCTGGATATCGCAGTGTTCTCCTCAGCCACCGGACAATTCGGCGGCGATGATTCAAAAGACAAAGAAATCACTGCCGCAGTTAACGTTTACGGTGAAATTTCTGAAGGAGGGCAAGCAAGCGCCGAGGTGATCAAGAAAGGTCTACGCCAGGCGCTTGAGGATAAACGCACGAAGGCGGTTGTCCTGCGAATCAACTCGCCAGGTGGCAGCCCAGTGCAGGCTGGGGAGGTTTACGACGAAATCAAACGTCAACGCGAGCTACACAAGGACACCAAGATCTACGCTGTCATCAGCGATCTGGGGGCCTCTGGCGCCTATTACATCGCAAGCGCTGCAGATGAGATCTACGCCAACAAATCCAGTTTGGTCGGCTCGATTGGTGTGACTGCGGCTTCGTTCGGCTACGTTGATCTGATGCGTACACTGGGGGTGGAGCGCCGTGCTTACACGTCTGGCGAACATAAGGCCTTCCTTGATCCGTTCCAACCTCAAAATCAAGAAGAGGCCGCATTCTGGTCGAACGTGCTGAAGACCACGCATGCACAATTCATCAAGGCGGTGGTGGACGGCCGCGGACCGAAGCTCAAAGTCAGCGAACACCCTGAGCTCTTCTCTGGCCTCATCTGGTCGGGCGAACAAGCTCTGCAGCTTGGTCTTGTCGATCGCTTAGCTGACGTGGACTACGTTGCTCGTGAAGTGGTTGGAGCAAGCCATGTTGTCGATTTCACTGCCAAAGAAAATCCGTTCGATCGTTTCGCAAAAAAAATCGGCGCTTCAGTAGCTGAGCACGTTTCGATGACCATGGGATTCAGCGGTCCCAACCTTCGGTAAATACTCCTGGTCGAACAAGAGCCGGCGCTTACGCCGGCTTTTTCGTTTACGCCCCTACCCCATAGTCACCCTGCTGAAAAAGTTCTGCTTTTCCCTCCAAAGCTCTCGCCGATGAACAAGCGACGGGTTGCGCTTTTGTGAATCTCCGGATGATCGGCGGTATGTCCATTCGCCTTCCCTCATCAGATCACCGGTAGAGACCATGAGCGCTTTCAACAAAACCTTTCCCACCATTGATTACAAGACCCAGTACCAGCTTGGCCTTAATGAGTCGGATTACTGGCTGATCGTAGATCTCTTCTGCGGTGGAGGCGGCGGTTCTACCGGTCTGGAAATGGGGTTGGGGCGCCGGGTAGATATCTGCGTCAACCATGACGAGGCGGCCATCTCGCTCCACACTGCCAACCATCCATACGCAACTCACTACCAAACCGATGTATGGGGTGTTGACCCAGTAAGGGCCTGCGGAGGAAGGACTGTTGGCTGGCTCCACGCTTCGCCTGACTGTACTCATTTCTCTCAAGCTGCAGGTGGCCAACCTAGATCCAAGGAGATACGCGATTTGCCATGGGTAGTCGTGAAGTGGGCAGGCAAAGTGAGGCCGTTGGTCGTCAGCGCAGAAAACGTGAAACAGATTTTGGGTTGGACCAATCTAGTTGCCAAGCGCTGCGCTGAAACAGGCCGTGTTGTTAAACTTGATGGTTCAATTGCAGCACCGGGAGAAGTGGTTCCTCGGAAAGAGCAGTACCTGATTCCCGATAGTGGTAAACCCACTGGTAACGCCCTACATCGGCGTAAGCAACGCCGCAAATATAGCCGTCACGGGTCCCCAGTTAATCGCACCTGGAATAACTTTGTGCGAAGCCTGAAAGCACTGGGTTACAACGTTGATTGGCGGGTTTCCCGTGCCTGTGATGATGGGGCCCCTACCATTCGCGAGCGCATGTTCCTAATCGCACGATGTGATGGTCATCCAATTGAATGGCCCGAGGCATCTCACGCAAAGCATCCGAAAAAAGGACAGTTGCCCTATCGCACCGCCGCAGAATGCATCGATTGGAGCAATCTAGGCCTAAGCATCTGGGGGCGTAAGCGCCCTCTGGTGAAGTCCACCAATGTCCGGATCGCCACCGGCATCGAACGCTTCGTTGTAAATGGACGGCCTTTCATTCTCCCTGCTACCCATCAGGGAAGCGTGCGCCTTCACGATATTGACGAACCTATGCGGACTGTCACTGGCGCAAACCGCGGGGAGTTGATGGTTGGTACTCCGATTATTGCCCCATTCATCACAGAGCATGCCAACGCATCTCAGCAAAGAAGCATGTCCGCAGAGGAACCCCTTCGGACAATCTGTGCCCAGGTCAAAGGGGGGCACTTCTCTGTCGTGGCCCCTATCCTGGTACAGGCAAATGGCGGCAAAAACACCACGCCTGCTCACCCCGTTGTCGCGCCATTCAGCACCATTACCGGCTCCGGCAGCCAACAGCAGTTGGTAACGGCAAAGCTGGACAGCCATGACTTCCAAAACCAGCAGTTCAACAATGACCAGATCAACGCTGCGCTGCGCGTCGCTGACTTCATGCTTGAGCATGGTACACGCAGACCTGAATCAACAGCTCTTACCGTTGAGGAGAGGCTTGATCTGGTTACGGTTTCCGTTGACGGCGTCCGGTACCTGATCGTAGATGTATGCCTACGAATGCTTGATGCTCGTGAGCTATACCGTGCGCAGGGCTTCCCTGAAAACTACATCATCGACCGCGGCCATGATGGTCGGAAGCTGAATAAAACACAGATGTGTAAAATGGTGGGCAACAGCGTGTCGCCATTGCAGCTGGCAAGAATTGCGCGATTTAACGATCCATGGAAAGCACGACAGCAGGCTATGCTCGCCGCATAACAGGAGAACGAATGACCAATGTTGTGACGCTAAGTCGAGAGGAGCTTCACGCGGTGTCTGTGAAGTTCCGAGCAACCGTCGAGACGGTATTAAATGCTCTCCCTCGCATACCCGACTGCCTTGAGGAATTTCCACGTGGGTGCTGCGGTCGTCTGTCGAGTATGTTGGGCCAAATCCTCAATGACCGGCTTGCAGGCCAAGCTCTTTTCGTTAGCGCAGAGCTTTACGAAGACTGTCGTGAAACTCACGCCTGGCTCCGGTGCGGCAACATTGCAATCGACGTGACAGGCGATCAGTTCGCCGGCCGGCCAGCTGTTTTTGCTGATGAGCCAGACTCCTGGTTCGAGCAATGGGAAGTCGAAAAATCTGTGGGTGGTCCAGCACCAGCCATCTACGAAATGGGGCGGGATACTGACGCTGACAAGGTATACAGGACCATCCGCAGTCTGATGGAGTGCCCTGATGGCACTCCATAGCATTCAGGTCATACATCCAACTATTCAGCGAGCGGTTTGAACACAAAATCGCGACGGCATGCATGGCACGTCACACCGTAGGTGACAACGGCCGAATGAACGAATACACCATCGGTATTGATAAACGGCCATGATGAAGCGCTGTGAACTTCTACAGCTCTGCACAAGGGACATTCCAGCTCAACGGCTGCCGAGCCTCCCGGAATTAACTGGCGCACCTCCTGCAACTCCTCAGCCCCGTATATACCGAAGTCTACCGGCCGTTCCGACTCGCACTCGTCAGAATCGCGAGGTCCGGTGAGCCACAAGGCAGACTTCGATGCCCTGGTATCAAACTCCCACGACTCACCGGGACCGTAAACGACAGCTTCTTGCGTTGCTAGAGCATTTGAAGGCTCCACGAATTCTGGAAGACTCCCGCGGGGACACTCCCAGGCAGCGTCAAAGGTTTCGAACAGCTGCCGGTAAACTTGGCCACCAATGCCCTCCATGATCCCGAATAGCTGCTTGCCATCAGCAAATTGAACCGTGAAAACGTTGTGTGCCATAAGTCCAAACCTCCTATTTAGAGTGCGCTGAGCCGTTCAACTGAACTGAGGCCCGGAAATTCGCAAGCTCTTTGCGCTGTGCCTCCAATCGTGCCTTCACTTCATCAATCTGAAACAACGTAACAGGGCTCATCAGCAAAGCCACACCCGGCAGGGTGCTAGGAACTGGTGAAGCAACCGCGGCCTTGAAGCGAGCTCGTTCCGGCGCATACCAGGAGGCATAGATATCGCCTTTGTCCCAATCCTTGGCGGTTTCGCTATAGATCGACTTCGCACTCCCCACCGGAACGTCCAGCATCTTGCGGCACTCCAGTGACTGATACACGTAGCACCCAAGTCGTGCATCGCCAGTCAGAAGGCCTTGACGAAAGGCTGCGACTTCAGATGTCGCAAACACTGCGCAGCAAGCAATAAAAGCGCATAAGCCCCCCAACACGATATTTCGATTGACCAACTGCAGGAGCGCGAACGCGAGAAAGAGAGCTCCGAACAACATCCCGTGATATTGCAAGCCGAGGCGCTGCGACAGAAAAGAAACATCCAACATTTCTGCATCGGATATAGGTACTTGCACTGCGAGACTGATCGCGGAAAAGACGCAAATGATGAGATAGAGAAGGACCAGCATCAGCAGACCGGCAATAGCAATTCCGGCCTTTGATTCAGCCTGTGGTGTTTTAGACGTCTCATTGGTGGACGACTGGACAGTTACGCTCATTCGCAGCTCCTAGAGGTGGAAAGGAGCATTCATTTTCTGCTCGCGAGCCTCTAAGCAATGCCGAGTCGGACCCATGATTCGGTTTGGGCATTTAACTGCTTCGGGTTGTACGTCGGGCGCGTCGTGCAGCTTTACGAGCGCCCTTCGTTTTTGATTTGCCGCCACGCGTTCCAGCCAGCCTTTCACTGAGAATCTGACCTACAAGAGTCCCAGCAGCGGCAGTGGATCGAATCAAGGAGTCGGCAATCTTTCCATTGGTAATCATGCGACCTGAGCCTCTTCGTTCCCTGCAGCATTTTCACGAGCATTTTGAGCCGCTTTTTCTTCCGCTTTCCTGGCCTTCTCCTCAGCTGCCTTTTCTTTTTTCTCGATTTCGTCGAGCAGGCCCTGCAGTAGCGACCGATTTTCCTCACTCAATTGCTCGAACGCCGGATCCTTCGAGATGTTCTTGGCAGCTTCGTACAAGGGCTTTGATTGGCTTTTAACGACCTTGTCCAGTCGACCACCTGGAATATCTGCCTTGGTGACCTTTTTCTTGCCCTTCTTGACTGAGGTCGCCAGGCCTTCCTGCAAAATCTTCACAGCATCACCGCGATGTTTACGCATCACTTCCAGCGCCAACCCGACAGAGACTTCGCCCTTCTGAAGCATTTCAATAATGGAGAGAGGCGCGGCAACCACTTCGAGTAGTTGTTCGACATAGACCGGGCCAAAATGAAGCCGCTCGCCGATTCGCTCTGCCGACCACCCATAACTGAGCAGACGCTTTGCAACCAAGGCTGTTTCAAAGGTACTTAGACGACGACCTTCGTTGTTGGCCACCAGACCAGCAACAATGTCCTCAAGGCCGATCCCCTTTGTCGGAAGGGTTACAACCGGAAAGTTAGTAATCGGCGCCCCTTCGCTCAATGCGAGCTTAAGAGCCTCGATACGGCAGTGACCGTCGCTGACGTAAGCAACAGACCCTCCCTCTTCCTCAACGATGAAGACCTCAATCGGCTTGCTCGACTTGAAGCCGATTTGCTTCATGCTGTCGGCGAGCTCCCGAATGTGCTGGTCGAGTCCAGCGTCTCTGACTCGAACGTTGAGCCCCTCCATTACACGCAGCTTGCTGAGCTCAGATACCGCCGGCATCCACAAATCACGCGACTTGGCTCCCATGCCTTTCTCCATCGCGCCTTTGATAGAGCCGAAGAGAAAGTCAACGCGCAGTTCGCTTGGAGGGATATCGGCCTGGGTGAGCTCGATAGATTGCTGCGGCATTTGAGTCTGAGTCATGGCTGGTCTCTCATTCCTAAGATTATGGATGTGGGCGTCATCGCCTCTCATGTGACCCATAGTAAGGAAGCTCGTGATAATGCAACCCCTGCATTGAGCCGCAGTTTGGGCTCAATCCAACACAGTTCAGTGCAGACAGCCCATTGTGGGCTGGCGGCATCAGACACACCGGGACAATTACCGACAGGTCGCCGAAGGTGCATCGTTATAAGAGCTGACTATGGGGTAAGCCCGCCAAAAGATTCTTTTGAGTGGGGGATCGTCCCATTTGCAGGTACGGACCAACTATTTGCATGCCACGCATTTTGAGAGAATCAGTTCCTCATTTTTGTCGCCACAGAGCCCCCCTCCCATGCTCTACATGCTTTCCTGCTTGGTAATTTCCTTGTCCTGCCTTTTCGGACTGTTCAGCCATATGAACCGGCTGATTGAGCACGCCCAAAATAATGGGACCTCACGCCCCTCCCCTCTGACGACTCTTATCCTGGGCTTGATGCTTTTCGCGACGAGCGCACCGATAGCGCTGACAATTCTCTCCGACCAAACGATGACTTTGGATGCAAGTTACGGACGACTCTCAGTGCATCTTTTGGCAATGGGCGGCGCCGCGGCAGTCGGCTGGGGCGTTTGGAATCTCTATTTAGCCTTCAAGGTTCAGAGTGCTGGCTTCTGGAATGCCGGGCACATCATTTTGCTGATGACTGCTGGCGGCGTCTGCTTGATGTCGGCAGTTGAACATTTATCGTTCTATCGCAGTAGCTCAGATGGTTGGGCAAACCTCGAGCTCATCAAGGAGATTTCTCCGATTTCAGACATGGCAAACTGCGATGCTTCGATCGTCCTGGTACGAAACAGCGATAGCGGAGCAATGGAGTATCGGTGCCCAACGATCATGATTGTTAACCGTCATTCCTCTCAACCATTTGTGCCCTGGCCGGACTACACCGAGGGGAGCAGCCAGCAACTCGGCGATGCCATTCGAGATATCAAATCCCAAGCGACTGTGCCAGACCAATAGAGCTCCACCCAAAGCTGCAACGAACTCAAAATCCCAGCCCACCTCTGGGATTTTTATGGTTCGACCCGGTCATCTACCGCTGATAGAGCTACCTTTAATTGTCCGGATCGGACATAAGCGGGTCACTTAAAGATTTTTCGACGGCGGCCGATAACAAAAAATGCCTTTATCTAGCCAACCAAAAATTAAGGGCATTTATTTTAATAAAAACCCGCCTTGAGCGGGGTTGCATATAGCAAGACTGGATTTAAATTAGTTTCAAAAGCAGCGCCTAACAAGCTGCGAAGCTAGGAACCACCATAAAGGAGCTACATGGATGAATAACAAAGTAACGATCGCCTTGGCACTTCTCATTAGTGTTGCAGCATGCGGTGCTTCCGCAGGAACTGGAGGCAATGGCAGCGGTAACCCAAAAAATGACGCAGGCCACCCAACCAAGGAACCTGTCGCCCATTATATTTGGAAAGAAGGAAAACTCGTAACAAACCCTGAGCGGTCAGAAGACGCGGTTAAGCCAGTCGAACAACAATCGGCCAGCATTGATGTTGAGAAACCTTAAAATTCTTCAATGTGATGAAAGCAGCTTCGGCTGCTTTTTTCATTAACTGAATAAAGATTCATGAGCGTTAGACGACAGTGTTTTGTTGGTTAGTGATTGGGCTGTGCGAGATGTTGAAGGAGTAAGCGATGCAGAATAAGCGCCACCCTCTGTTGATTCATGGGCAGATTTATTCCCCTGAAGAACAATGGCAAGATGCGTTCGCACCTCACTTGGAAGCGCTGAGCGCTGCCGAGGGGATTGTTGAAGCGCTTTGCCTATGCCTTGAAGACCGCCATCAGGCGCCGAGCATAATTGTCAAGCGACGGTCAGACCGCTCCGGCTATGCGTACATTCGTGCCCCAGGTACCGGCAATCTTCATGCCCCAAGTTGTGTCTTTCATTCTCCGCATCAAAATCTCAACGGCCTTAATAGCTATAACTCAAACGCAATGAAAGAAACGCTTGAGGGAACTATTTGCATCAATCTCAGAAAAAAACTAAACCAATCTTCTGATGCGACTCATCAGTTGCTTGATGATGCCGGACAGACAAAATTGAGGGCTTTCGGTTTAAAGGGAATCCTCCACCTCCTTTGGTCAGAGTCGCGGCTCAACTTATGGTACGCCCATATTAAATGCCAACGACGCCTTGGCATGGTCAATTTAGCAATTAGGCAGGTAGCGGCTCGAATTATCAGCCAAGACACTCCTCTTGATAGAAATTTACTTTTACACGCGCCAATAGGCAGCCAGCAGCAACAACTCAACAACGACGTAATCAACTCGTCACTTGCAATCAAGAGCAAGACTTTACTGCTTGCGCCACTAAGGCCATACAACCCCAACAAATACGATTCTAAAGTCTCAAAACTTCCAGTAGTTGGAAACTTTGGTTTCTCAGCGATTTTTATTGGTACGCACCACTGGGAGCACTTCGTCAAAGAGTATCCAAACGAAGTTAAGCTTTGGAAAGAGGGGCACACTGTAATTGCGCTCGCGCGCCTTGCAACAAAAAACAACGGGACTTTTAATATCGCGCAGGTTCGAGATCTGGCGTTGATGGCTGTAAGCGAAGCGTGGATACCTATCACCTCACGTTCCGATCTAGCAAAGGAGTCAGCTCTCAGAGCTGAGCGCGTGAGTTTTATCAAACCTCTACGATACGACGCCCCTATCGACCTAGAAATACCGGATTTCCTTATCGCCGACGGTGACAGGTACCGACCGGTGAAAATCTGCAGCTAGCCCAAAAAAGAAACCCGGTCCTAAGACCGGGTTTTTTTGTCTACGTTACAAAGTTAAATGTATGAAGGGCAGCAGACCAACGCAGAATCCCAGAATCCCCAGTACCCCGCCCGTAATCCCTAAACGAATGGAGATACGAACGTTCAGGTCAGGGTGAAACCAAAACCACTTATAGATTTCCGCGGAGGATGCTCTCTTCAGCTCTAGCTCGACTTGATCATTAAAGCGGACGCCCAGGACGTCGATTGCATCGTAGTCGAGTGCTACAGCATTTTTAGTGATGGATATCCCACCAGGAGTGCCCATCACATATCTCAAGACGCTGGCACCATTTGCACTGTTGCAAATCATCACCGGCTCACGACGAAAAAATCTGTTCCGATCTTTTCGTTTCGAGTCGATGTTGCGGTTGTGTAGTCGAACAATGGAGTTTTGAAGCCCACTGTCCTCTGATGGCAGGCGAACCACGGTTAAGATCTTCATATTCACACCAGCCTGCCGGAAATACCCGTGAGGACGTAGTGCGTGAAGATGCTTGTCGGGCGAAATGTGTGAGCAAACCAAATCACTTGACCCGCCTCACCCTCAAATACCCACCCACCAGATGTGGCACGGTGTTGTAGAGCATCCTCAAGAGACAAGAACCCACAAAAGCATGGTTGATTCGACATAGGTTGTACCTCCAGTTCACCGAGGCACCCCCCCCCACCGGGAGAGAGCGCCCGGTAGGCTTTAATCCAGCTCTTGGCTGGATATCTGATCGCAGTCACTCACCTTAAAGGTAAGGCCGCGGACTTGAAGTGCTGACCAGGGTCAGCTCCTACAGGGCAACAAACATTTGATGTCCTGAATGGCAGATAAAATAGCTCGTGGATTCTAGGTATTCAATCCCTAGGATATCGGCACACGCTGAAGCTCTGCATACGTGCACCTCATCCAATACCTTTTTTTCCTAACGCTTTCGCGCCGATAGGATTACCACTGACACGGTGGTCCCGGCAAAAGCGTTCTCGATGACGCGTGACCACTCGAGATCGAACCCTGGGAGCACGTCCTTGTTCTTCGCACTGGCGGGCAACACGGCCGTAACCTGTCCGCCGGCCTTCAGCAGGCCCGCAGCCGCGGTCAGGTGGGAAAGCCAACGCCCTTCGCTAAATGGTGGGTTCATGGCTACACGGTCGAACCGATCAGCCGTTGAACCTGCCCAATTCAAGAAATCAGCTTGGGTAACGTCGAAGCCCTTTGCTTCCAGCACCTTACAATGCAGGTCGCTGATCTCGACGCATCGTGTTCTGTTCTTGGGCATGTGATCGGCTATGCCACCAATCCCGGCTGAAGGCTCCAGACAAGTATGCTCGTCGCCGATGTTGGCCAGCTCAGCGACTTGGATAGCTAGTTCATCAGGGGTCGGATAGAACTGATGAGCCCGCTGGTCTGGCACACAACCAGAGACGATAATCTCATCCAGTGCCTCGCGTGGACTGAACTCGAATTCAAACCAGACGTGTGCATTTTTGTTGTGACGCACCCCTCCAATGTTGGCCAGAATCTTCTCGGCCTCGGCCTGTACTGCCTCACTGCGATCGCCGTAGTCGAACTGAAGGGCATGAGGGTTGGCCGTCAGCGGAGGCCGTGGCTCCTCCCAGCGGTCATAGCGTACCGGTCTGTTTGGCTCCGAGCGCATCTTGGACAACATAGTAATCACCGCAAACGGAAGCGGACGACCGAACACTTTGTGGCGCTTGCCCTTGGCGTTGGGTTTCGTACGGAAACTTGCCGGAATCGCCGCTGGGTACAAGCTGGCCAGCACCGCATTTAGGCGCCAAGCCATGTCCGGATGCACCTCAATATGGCAGGTGCCCTTTTTGTACATTTTCATGCGTAAGGTGCCGCCATCAACTTCGTACCACTCCCCCGTTCGACGCCGGAACACCTCCAGCAGCGGCCCCGTGTCACCGTGGCGAGGCTCTTCGCGTCCCATGAACTTGGCTATGACGCAGCGCAGATCATTAAGATAGCCAGCACGCTCGTTATCAATGGAGTCGTAGCTGTTGATCATGTTGGCAACGATCATTCGCTTACCGAAAGCGGCCGGGCTGTTGGTTACGTGCTCACCCGATAACGCCCGGAATATACCGTCTACACCCAAGCACCGCGTTTCCCATACTATTTCCCGTGCAGGCCTTTAAACACGGGCATCTGTAAATAGTAACCATACTTAAAAACCATACTATTTTTTGTAAAAAATTTCGTTAATCCACCACAACATTTCTCCACCTGGAGTTTGCACTACTGCTTCGTCCCCAACCTTTTTCTTCAAAAGTGCGCGTGCCATAGGCGAATCGATCGAAATGTAATCGTTACGACCGTAAATTTCGTCATAGCCAACGACCCTGAATTTTTTGATTTCACCCGATTCGTTTTCAATCTCGACCCAAGCCCCGAAAAAAACCTTTCCGTCCTGCTCAGGCGAGTATTCAACAACCCGGACGTCTTCGAGCCGCTTGCGAAGATATCGCACGCGTCGATCAATTTCTCGAAGCAACTTCTTGTTGTATTGATAGTCAGCATTTTCACTACGATCGCCTAGTGATGCTGCCCAAGTAACCTTGCGCGTCGTGTCAGGGCGCTTTTCTCGCCAAAGGAAATCAAGCTCCTGCTTCAAGGCCTCGTGACCTTCCTTCGTGATGATGTTGGTGCTCAAAACAAGCCTCACTCATGACTGATACGAATGCTTGGTGCCTACATACATCCTCACAACGAATGCGTCGGCATTTCAGTGCACTCTAATGCATAGCTTCAGCGACTTGCTGATTAGATAAACGGCTAATGCCCACACGATCACAGTGCATACGCTTCTGCCATCTGAATCAACATCTCTACCATCATCAGTTCAGGATCATTCGACGGACGCCCAATCGGGCTATAGAAATCGGCGAGGTAATGGCGCAGGTCACTCAGATCGAGGCACTGATCAATGCTGCGTAGAAGGTGATTGGCTGGAATGTGATCTTCAAGGTTGAACGAGTAAAACAGTCGCTCCTGCCCACTCGATAACTGTCCCATCATGCTGTGTGCTCCCCTGCTGGCCAATGCAGAGATTTTGCCGCAGGCCCAACAGGGGTGCTCCTTTCCAACCGAATCGGCCAAATTCGGTCGATCAAAACATGAATCGCCGAGTCACAAACGACAAATTGTTAGCGCTGACGGAATTCTGACCCAAGCTGTCGGGATTCATTAACCCACCCGAATACTCAGCAGGCGATGGTCTTGTGCGGGATTTCAGTGCCTGCATATAGGTCAGTCAACATCAGCAACCCTGGGTCAAAATCGTGTCAGCGCCAACATAGTTAACGTTGGCCGGTACCGAAACGGATGGCTTTGTTGGCGCCGACGCCAAAGCAGAGCGGCTGAAAGAAAAGATAGAAACACTGAAAAAACAGATGCAAAAACTCAAGGACTCTCACACAGAGCCCACGAAGTAATGTCTTCCATGGCCAACGCTTTTTACCAGCGATCCACGTTTCGTTCTGCCCAAAAAGTTGCTGCTCCGACGGGATCCTTTATCCGACCCGGCTCGCTTTCAAAACGGCCGTTTTCAGGAATGACATGTTGCCCTCCATGCTTAGCGCACCAGGTGGTTTTCCCGCTGGCGCTGATACCTTCAACAACCAAAAGCATCGTTATGACTACTCCGCCAATTGCCATCCTTGTAAGTCCCAAAGCATCGCAGGGGGGTTACGTGGTTTCTGCGGCCACCCACTAATGCGGCAGCAGTTGCCCGATCTCGCTCGCTGTGTCGGCAGCCGCATCAGCACATTCTTAAGATAGGTATACAAAAGCTGCGCGTAACGCGACAGTGGGTTAGATCCTTTGAAAACCGCCGTTCAAAAACCTATGGCATCACTCTTGCTATCCAACACATCACATCAGCAGGATTCGCTCCTGCAAGGCAAAGGCGCCTGAACCCGCTGCGGATATTTCGCAGAGGCTTCAGGCGTTTTTTTTGGCTACCGCATTGGAGATTCAGACACATGAAGTGGCTCACCTACCCTGCGTTCTTGCTGCTGCGCGAACTGGGCATCCTCGGCATGATCCGCACGCTGTTAGCGATAAGCCTGGCGGGCGGCGCCCTGGCCGCTGCGACGCTGCCCACAGGGCCGCTGTGGGCAGTACTGGCCTACCTGGCCATTGCCAGCCTGTGGCTGCTGTTGCAGGAGATCGGGCAGTTGCAACGCTACTGTGAAAACTCCGACCTGCATGGCGCCCAGGAGCCTGTCAGAGCTGCCGACTGGCTGCTGCAGCCGATCAAACGAAGCTTTCAGCAGTGGCTGAACCGCGAACAACGCCAACAACAACTGTTACAGCAGCGTCTGGATGAAATATCCCACTCCTCACACGAACTAGAACAAAGCGCGGCGCTGGTGACCAGCAATGCCGAAGGGCAAAGCGAATCGGCCACTGTCGCCGCAGCGGCGGTAGAACAACTGAATGTGAGCATTTTGCAGGTGGCGGCACTGGCCGATGAATCGCGTCAGACCAGCATCGTGGCCAGCGAACAGTTGGCCGACGGGATCGACCAGCTCACCAATTTGGTGCGGCAGGTGTCCGAGATGGCGCAGCAAGCCATCACCACCAACGAACTGATCCTGCAGTTGAACACCAACTCGCGCACCATCAATGAAATGTCCGGCACCATCCGCGGGATTGCTTCGCAAACCAACCTGCTCGCCCTGAATGCCGCCATCGAAGCTGCCCGCGCAGGTGAGAGCGGCCGTGGCTTCGCCGTAGTGGCCGATGAAGTTCGCCGTTTGGCCTTACACAGCCAGGAGTCGGCGGCAGAAATCAGTCGCAACATCGAATCGGTGCAACAGCACATCAAGGATGCCACGGTGCAGGTGTCCGACTTGACCAATCTGGCGCATCGCAGCGCCGCCAGTTCCGAGGCGGTATGCGCGCTGCTCAATCAGGTGCAACAGCGCACCCTGCAATTGACCGGACAGGTCGACCAAGTGGCGGTCAGTACCGAACAACAGGGCAAGGCCGTTGCGGAAATCGCCGAACTGGCCGACCGCGTCCGCCAAGGCAATGCCGACAACCTACAGGCCGCCGATCAGGCGCGATCCATTGCCCACCATCTGGCTCATCTGACGGGGTAATCAACATGAATGGATCACACGGAATACCGCTCTTGCTCGCCGCTGCCCTGGCCACCCTGATCCTGCTGTTCTATGGCTTGCACCGGCGCCGGCAGCGGCAAAAGCGCCAACATATCCAGTTGAACATCCGCCAGTTGGCCTTGTTGCGTGCCCTGATATCCGGGTTTCAGCGCCATCGCGGCCTGAGCAATGGCGTGCTCTGTGGCGATGCCAGCCTGAGTCAGGATCTTGCGACCGCACGCGAGGGGGTCGACCAGCATATACGTGCCACCCAGGAGTTCGACAGCACGCACCGGGACGCCTGGAATAGCTTGATCGATCACTGGTCGCGTATGCGCGAAGGGCGCAGTAGCGATCGGGCAAACAATCTGGCTCAGCATCACTTGATCATTCGCAACAGCATCTTTCTGATGGAGGATGTAGCAAGCGAAATCGATCTGGCCGAGGGCCGCGCAGAGCTGGGCTACCTACCCTGCATCTGGCGCGAGGTAGTCCAGGCGGCAGAATGGGCCGGCCAGGCGCGCGCCCTCGGCACCGGCATCGCGGCGGCCGGTCAGAGCAGCGCCGAGCAGCGCGTGAGGATGCGTTTTCTCTACCAGAAGATCGAGCTGCTGGCCGGTACGGCCTTCGCAACTCTGCAACGCCACGCCACCAATCACCCGCAGGCTGACGTGTTCCGCCTGCAGCATCGCGAACAGGTAGTGGAGGATTTTCTACGCTGCACAAAAGAGGAGCTGCTTGACCAGGAACAGCCCTTGATTGCCGCCAAGACCTACTTCCAACGCGCCACCCAAGCCATTGATGAACTGCTGGCCCTGGTGGATTCGGCGCTGGCTCACTTACAGCCCCGCTAAGGAACTGCAGATGCGAAATGCCGTCCAGCCGCTGCGCTACGACCACAAGACGCCCGCCTGCCCGCCAGGCTACGGCCTGCCGAGCGACCCCATAGCCACCACCTGCTATCGTGGCCTATCACTGACCAGCCATTTCCAGCCGATTTTCAGTATCGCGCATGGCCGCGCCGTGGGCTACGAAGGGCTGATTCGCGCACACCATGCCGATGGCACGATAGAGCCCCCGGCAACCCTGTTGGCCATGCCGAGTAATAGCAGGGAAAGCCTGGAGCTGGACCGCACCTGCCGGAGCTTGCATGTGCATAACTTTGCGCGGCAGGCCACGGGTCAAGCCTGGCTGTTTCTCAATTTGAACTCACAGCACCTGGTCAGCGTACAACCGGACATTGGTTTTACCCACAACCTGCTGCAGACCACTGACATTGCTGCGCATCGACTGGTGATAGAGATCATTGAAAGCGAGGTCAGCGATCATGAGCAGTTGAAGCGCTTCATCAGCCATTTCCGCCAACTGGGCTGCCTGATCGCCATCGATGACTTCGGCGCGGGGCACTCCAACTTCGACCGCATCTGGGGTCTGCAACCCGACATCGTCAAGATCGACCGCCGCCTGATCCAGGATGCCGGTCATTCGCGCCGGGTGGAACGAATTCTTACCGGCATCGTCAGCTTGCTGCACGAGGCTGGCAGCCTGGTAGTGGTGGAAGGCGTGGAAACCGAACACGAGGCACTAGTAGCCATTGCGGCCAACGCCGACATGGTTCAGGGCTTCTACTTTGCCAAACCACAGGCCCGCATCGACGCCGAGCAGGGTTTGGTCAGTACCTTCGACAGCCTGCTGCGCGGCCAGCAGTGGCAAAGCGTCAAACGCAACGCCGACTTGCAACACTATGTGCGTGAAATAGAGGGCTTGTTTCAACAGGCCGTGGTGCACTTTGCCGCCAACCAGCAGTTTGACCTGAGCAGCGCTTTGCTCTTTAGCGACCCGCGTACGGTGCGCTGCTATCTGCTCAATGAAACGGGGTATCAGGTGTCGCGCAATGTCTATGCCCCGCACTACCAACAGCAGCTGAATGCGCGATTCTCACCCCTGCTGTGTGGCGACAACGCCAACTGGTCGCACAAGCACTATCACTACCGGGCACTGAAGCAACCAGGGTTCATCCAGATCAGTCGACCCTATCTGTCGGTGGCGGACTCGAGCATGTGTATCACGCTGTCGCAGACCGTCAGGGTTGGCGGCACGCTCTATGTCTTCTGCTGTGACTTGGATTGGCAGGAACAGTGATGCGCCTGCCCAGAGAGCGAAGCTGGCCGGATGAGCTGCGTCTTTAAAATGTCCAACGCCAGCGGCACGGATCAAAGGGATCGATTGATCCAGACGATCATCAGCCAGTACAAACTGCTCGACACAAACACCGCCGTGATGAACATAAGTGGCAGCAAAGACTCGATCGTCGACGAGCTTTCCGGCATGCGCGCCGGGCTCATACAACGACCTTTCGTCATGAAGTTGATCGGCGAGCGCAATCACTCATAAAGCGACTCATATCCCTAGAAAGGTTGATGAAAAATATCTCGAACTGCGAGCTATCCAGTTCATGAAGTTTGAATAGAAACTCGCAGGAAACTTTAAGCGCTATGCATTCGCCGGTCGTAGCGCCATTGAATAATCTGGGGCGCATCGCTAGCATTGCGGGAAAACCGACGCTTTCCCCCTCGGTAGTCGTTCGGATGACTTTACGGCCAGCTTCGGTGTCCTGATATATCTCCACGTGTCCTTTTAGAACGACATAGAAGCAATCTGCGCGTTCTCCTTGGCAATAGAGCTTCTCGTTCTGCGCTAACCTGAACAATTCACCGCCCGCCAGCACTTGCTCCACAAAATCGTCCGAGAGGGCTCCGAAAGCGGACATCTGTCGGAGCGCTTCGGCAGGAAGAATATCGCTGAGCAACGCTCGGTCGAGAGATTGCATGGATCTACTCCTGCTGTCCCTCCCCCATTGGAATAGCTGCAGTGCATGAATTGGTGACGTCACAGCCGTCATGAGCATCTGGCTGATAACCGGGCTCTAAGCCTCTGGGTGGTTGCCAATATGCATTCAAGCATTATAGACATAAGAGACTGCATGGGCCCATTGAACGAGCACCATGACTGACAGGACACTGCTCCCCCCTTTTTTGGTGGTCCTTGCGCTTTTCGGCATCGATGTAAGTCCAAACAAGGCGAATGCGACACTCAACTGATCACGAATTTCCCAGCGCTGTGACTCAATGTCTGGACCTGAATCGACAGGCCCTTGGTGTGCCCATCCAGGGTAAAGCGAAGTTTCTTGTTTCGCTCGTGTGGGCATTGATCTCCTCCATTTTTTTCGCGATGTTTCCGGTTGTGGTGGAAATGTCCTCGATGGCCACCACAACGTGATTCATATCGAAGGTGAGACGCTCCATCGACTGAGTGATGTCGTCGATAGCCTGGGCAGAGTCACCTGCATGGTGCCCACTCTCCGCGGCCAGGGTCAGGCTGCTTACCATCAGCTCGTCCATACGCTCTGTGTGCCGTTTAAGGTCATCGACGATGCTGGCAATGTCGGTGGTGGCCGAAACCGTTTTCCGCGCCAGCGAGCAGACTTCGTCTGCCACTACCGAAAAACCTCGGCCTGCTTCGTTGGCTCTGGCCGCTTCGATCGCGGCATTCAGCGCTAGCAGATTGGTTTGCGCGGCCAGACTTTTGAAGACCTCGATGATACCGGCGACCTTGATGCTCGACTGGTGAGCGAGTTGACCTGAACATGGGTGGTCTGGATCAGTTGCGACAGATTGCGCATGCTCGCGACGCTGGCGCCAATCACCTTGGCCCCAGTGCGCGCGGAAGTGTAAGCCATTTGCGTGGCACTCCCGACCTCTGAGGTCTGACGGACCATCCCGTTGATCGTTGCCGAGATCTGCTGGAAGGCGCAGGCCACTTGTTCGGTCTGCATTTCGACCTGGTTGCTGTTTTCACCCATGCGCGTCATTGCCTCGCATAGATAGCCGTGAAGTTGGGTCAGGTGCTGATTGCCACCAACGACCTGGCGAATCACATTAGCTATACCATCGGTCATCTGGTTCGAGGCGGTCCACATCTGATTGAAGTCATCCTTCGGGTTGCGGCCGATTGTCAGCTTGGCAGTGAGATTACCGGTCGCGGCCAGGGAAAACTGCTGGATCACATTGTTGAGTTGCGCCAGTGGGGTGCGCGAGGCCTACCTCAGGGTAACCAGCATTAATAGCGAGACGCTGACAAAAATTAACCCCATCAGCCAGCTTGCCGTGCTACAGGCCTGTACCGCTTGATGTGCGGCGCTAGAGAGTATGCCCTCCTGCAACATGAGGTTCTGCTCGTCTACCCGCACCAGATCGTTGCGAAAGGTGCTCCGACATCCATTCATGTCGAAGGAAGGCATAGTTAGCTTTTTTCGAGCCGTCCAGAAAGGAGCATTGTCTGCTTCGATCGCGCCGAAATCAGACGCTCACGAGATTGGAGATTGGAGATTGGAGATTGGAGGATTAGGAAGGATGAGTCAGATCTTTGGCTCATTGCTCACATGGCGCAGGTCACTCGTTCGCGTCCAAATGCAGTCCATTGATCAACTCCATGATCAGTTTCACTATTTCTCGAGTCACTTTCTTGGTTTGAGAAGATCGAGCAACAAATCCACGCCTTGACCTATGGCTGGCCAAACCCTTTTCAGATCTCAGTCTGGCATTAGCAGCCAGATTCAAGTCAAGCGCGCGATCAGACAAGCCTTTTCCGGTTTCGCTGGAAGATTAATCCCTGTGGTTCATCTCGTTCGTGTGATGGATGCCTTTGTTGCCAAGCTCGATCTCATACGGTTGGGGTTTGACAAGGCTGCGCCCAGAAACGCAGGCCGTGTGCTTACTTGAAGGACGTCGTCACGCGCCGACCGATGTAGCGGGCAAATGAGTCCGATCGGTGAGCACCCGGCTAACAAGCGCAGGTTGGTTTCGCTAGACGCTTAACAAAGGCTTTCATCAGTGAAGCAGTTTGAGAGTGGTGCGTTACATTACTTATTAATAGCCCGCAGGGTTGGGGAGCAGCAGCCATTTGGCTCAACCTCTTGGACTGTTGTGTGGTTCATCGTTCGCACCGGAATGCGTTGGGCGGGTTTGCAACTCGAGGAGCAAGAGCCACAGCCACTATTGCAACCTCCACTTCCGGACGGCGCCAAGCGTCGCCACAGGCTAATCACCGCGACAACCAGCAGCATAGCGATCACGCCGTATTGAACTACTAACCCCATTGTCATAAAGCTACCTCAGCTATTTGATAAGTCAGGAACGCAAGCGCATAAGCGACGGCGAACATGTAGCTGAACGCCAACACGACCTGCCCCCAACTGGCGGTCTCCTTGCGGATCACGGCAAGGGTCGACATACATTGCGGAGCGAAGGCGAACCAGACCATCAGAGATAACGCGCTGGCCAGCGGCACTTGAGCCGCCAAGGTATGGCTAAGGGAAGTGATATCGTCGGCGTTCGCCACCGAATACACCGTGGCCAGGGTGGCGACAGCAGTCTCGCGGGCGGCGAAAGCAGGAATTAACGCCAGAGTGATTTGCCAATTGAATCCCAATGGCGCGAACAGGTGCTGAAGCGCTTTGCCCAAATATCCGGCCAAGCTGTAATCAATCGCGGGATCGGTAGCGCCAACTGGCGGGTTCGGGAAGTTCGAGATGAACCACATGATGACGGTGAGTGCGAGAATGACTCCCGTCAGCTTCTTCAGAAATAGGTAACCACGCTCCCAAAGCTTCAATACGAGGTCACGTACGCGAGGTAGCCGGTAGGCCGGTAGTTCCATCATCAGCATAGGTTGCTGTATGGCTGTAGGTCTGAAGCGTTTGCAAATCCAGCCAACCGTCATTGCCCCGACGATACCCAAGATGTACAGGCCAAGCAACACGAGCCCCTGAAGCCCGAACAAGCCTGCTATACGAGTGTCGGGAATCACCGCGCCGATCAGAAGCGCGTATACCGGCAGCCGCGCCGAACAGGTCATCAGCGGTGCTACCAGTATAGTCGTGAGCCGATCGTACCGGTCGCTGATACTGCGCGCGCCGATGATACCGGGAATAGCGCAAGCAAAACTCGACAGTAATGGAATGAACGAGCGGCCAGTCAGGCCGACGGCACGCATCGGCCTATCTAGAATGAAGGCTGCGCGCGGTAGATAGCCAGACTCTTCCAATATGAAGATGAAAAAGAACAGCACCAGAATCTCGGGCATGAATCCAAGCACGGTTCCCAGTCCACTGATCAAGCCATCGCAAATCAACCCGCGCAATGGGCCATCAGGCAGATAGGTGGCCGCGAAGATGGCCAGCGCGCCGAAACTGTCGCCTATCCAGTCCGTGACAGGCTTGCCGATTAGATAGACTCCTTGGAACACCAGGAACATGATTGCAATCAGTGTCAACGGCCCTGCCACCGGGTGAATCATCCAGCGATCAATTACATCGACGCGATCATCTGATAGTTGAGGAGTTTTGACACACGCATCGAGGACTTCACGGACACGCGCGTGTAAGTCCGCCCCCTGTATAGGGGCCGGCGCGGGTTTGATGTCATCGCAACTATCAATGGCATTCAGCAACTGTCCGGCCCCATCGCGGCGAATGGCGACCGTTTCGATAACCGGCATCCCAAGCGCCGCCGACAGACTAGCAAGATCAATCCGGATACCTCGACGACGAGCTGCATCGGCCATGTTCAATACCAATACCGCCGGTAGTCCCAAGCCTTGCAACTCAAGCACGAAGCGCAGATGCAAGCGCAAGTTGGTGGCATCGACGACGCATAGCAGCAGTTCGGGGCGCTCTTCTCCTGGGTATTGGCCCTGCAGTACGTTCAAGGTGACCTGTTCGTCTTGGCTTACGGAAGCCAGGCTATAGGTACCTGGTAAATCCAGTACTCGGAATGTGCGCCCGGTGGCCGTGCGTGTGACCCCCTCCTTGCGCTCGACTGTGGCGCCAGCGTAGTTGGCAACCTTTTGTCTGGCCCCTGTTAGAAGATTGAACAGCGCCGTCTTTCCACAATTCGGATTACCGACTAAAGCCAAACGTAAACCAGGCATTCAGGCACTCACTTCGACAAGGATCATTTTGGCCTCATCGCGACGCAGCGCAAAGCGACTACCACCCACTTGGATAAGGACTGGATCGCCTCCCCAAGGTGCTCTTGCCACCACCGCTACGCACTCACCGGGAACGAAGCCAATATCCTGCAAACGCTGGCTAAGCGGATCATCTTCGCCGGATCGTTCCACATGGGTTACACACGCTTTTTGGCGGCTAGGCAGGTCACACAAACGCATAGTGATGTCCGATATAGATCGTAATGATTACTGTTTGCATGATGCTATGTCCCAGCCTGAGCAGTTACAAGCAAATGACAAACTCTTCATCTTTAGCTTGTCTGGCCAGCAACTGGGCGGAACGCGTAAGAAGGGGAAAAGCGGATGGGGGCCTGACCACATTAGATCGGCAGCCATTGACGGACGAAGTTTGAGTTGTTGCCTTGGTACATACACCTCTGATCCCCAACGCGCCGGCTTGCAGGCATACCCTATCGATTTTGGCTGTGCAGGACTTAGGCTAAGAATTTGCGCATGCCCCCGTAGAGGACAACTTCCATTGGTGCCAGATGATACAGCGAAGTTTATGTCGCACGCAGTCGCCCAGCTTCTGAAACGACCACTTGCTCTGCCTTAGCTTAAAGCAGCCAGCCCAACCGCGAACTACAGGGTTTTCCTGTTATTTGTCCGGACTGTCGATGGTCAGTGTTTGCTGCGCAGTGGTGTTGCTGGCCAGAGGCTGGCTGCGACCGATCCATTCGCCGGCAGTCGGTTGGCCGGCGCGGGAGATGCGCGCAACCAGTTGGACTTCAGGGAAGTTCGACAGTTTCAACTGCGGCATCATTGCATCGGCGTCGCCCAGCTCGACGGTCGCTGGCAAGTCGGCCACGGTCAGGCGCTTGGCGGCCAATGGCGCAGGAGGCCCTGCGGTGGCGCGAGCGAAGATGAATACGCTGTCGCCCGGCTGGACCTTGGCTTTCAGCTCTGGTGCCAGATCCACTCGCACCTTGAGCAGGGCCGCCACCTTGGCAGCGGGCGCCTGGGCCACCTTGCCACCGCTGGCTTCGAGTTTCTCGGTGGCCCGAGTGATGCCGCCTTGCAGCGCGGCCCGGGAACTGTCCTCCGGTGGCAGTTGCACCAGCAGGTGATTCCAGTAGTCGATGGCGTCCTGATAACGCTGACTTTCAAAGGCAGCAATACCGAGCAAGCCAAGGCTGGTGACTTCTTTCGGATCGGCTTTCAGTGCTTCATCGGTCAGGGCCTGAACCTTGTCCGACCACTTCTTGCCGTCGGCGAAGTACTGGGCCTGCGCCCATTGGCCCAGCAGCTCCGGCTGACGACCGGCCAGGTTCACCGTGCGTTCGAAGATCTTCGCCGCATCGCCAGGGCGATCCTGAGCCATGTACGTACGACCGAGGAAATACAGGCCTTCAGCCGAATCCGGCTGAGCCGCGACCGCACGCTCCAGGCGACGGGTCATCTCTTCCATCGACTGCGGCGCCTGAGAAAATTCGCGGGTCAGTTCAACCTTGTCGCTCGCCCCAAAATGCAGATACAGGCCAAGACCCAGCACCGGCACCAGAATCGCCGCCAGCAAGGGCCACGGTTTGCCCAGGCGGGACACGCGTGGCGCCTCGACGCCTTCAGTGTCGGCGAGCAACTCACGGGCGGCTTCGGCGCGACCGGTGTCCATTTGTGCGGCGTCCAGAACGCCTTCTTCCTGCTGAGTCTGCAACTCAGCCACGCGCTCCTGATACAGCGCGACGTTCAGGGCCGTACGATCCTCTTCAAGCTGAGCGCGGCGACCACGCAAAACAGGGATCAGCAGAAAACTCAGGGCCACCAGAAGTAGCAGACCTGCAGCGAGCCAGAAATCAATCATTCTTGGTTTTATCCAACAGGTGGTCAAGGCGCTCACGCTCCTCGGCGGAAAGCTCATCCTTGGTGTCAGCGCGTTGCACGCGACGACGGCGGATGATCACGGCGATGATCACAAAACCGCCCAGTAGCAGGCCGGCAGGGCCGAACCAGAGCAGTGCAGTCTTGGCGTTCAGGGCTGGTTTGTAGCGGACGAAATCACCGTAGCGATCGACCATGAAATCGATGATTTGCTGGTTGTCCTTGCCCTCGCCCAACATGCGAAAAATCTCTTTGCGCAGGTCGGCGGCGATCGGTGCGTTAGAGTCGGCGATGTCCTGGTTCTGGCACTTGGGACAGCGCAGCTCCTTGGTCAATTCACGAAAACGCTCACGGTCGCTTTCTTTGGCGAACTCGTAGGTGTCGATGGCCGCGTGAGCGACACCGGCCATGCTCAAGCCTAAAACGACGGCGGCGATCCAACGCTTCATGGCTTGACCTCATCGACCAGCGCCTGATACTTGGCCGCCAGTTTTTCGCGCCAGACCTGCTCGTCGATCACGCCGACGAACTTGTCGCGGATGATGCCCTTGGCATCGATGAAGAACGTCTCTGGCGCGCCATACACACCGAGATTCAGGCCCAGGGTGCCTTCGTCGTCGCGAATGTCCAGTTGGTACGGGTTGTGGAATTCGCTCAGCCACTTCAAGGCGTCGGCGTTGACGTCCTTGTAGTTGATTCCGTAGATGACCACGCCCTTCTCCGCCAGTTTGTTCAGCACCGGGTGCTCGACCCGGCAGGAAATGCACCAGGTGCCCCATACGTTGACCAATGCCGGTTTACCGAGGATGTCGGCGCGGGTCAGGGTCTTGTCGCCCTGCACCGCCGGCAGGGAAAACTCCGGGAACGGCTTGTTGATCATGGCCGAAGGCAACTCGGCCGGGTCCAGGTACAGACCGCGATAAAGGAACACGGCGACCACCAGAAAGATCGCCAGTGGCAACAGCATCAACCAACGTCTCATGCAGTGGCTCCCGTCATGCCCAGTGCTTCGCGCACGCGGCTTTTCACTTTGACTCGATAACGCCGATCCAGCGCCGCCAGCAATCCGCCGAAACCGGTCAGCAGACCGCCGAACCAGATCCAACGCACGAACGGCTTGACGTGCACGCGCACGGCCCAGGCGCCATCGCCCAGCGGCTCGCCCAGGGCGACGTAAAGGTCGCGGGTGAATCCGGCGTCGATCCCGGCTTCGGTCATCACCGAGTTCTGCACGGTGTAGAGGCGTTTTTCCGGGTGCAGCACGCTGACTTCCTTGCCGTCGCGGATCACCCGGATGGTGCCCTTGTCGGACGTAAAGTTCGGACCTTCGAAGTGCTTGGCGCCTTCGAACACGAAGTGGTAACCGGCCAGGTCCATGGACTCGCCCGGCGCCAGACGCAAATCGCGCTCGGCACTGTTCTGGCTCGACAGCACGACACCGAGGGCACACACGGCGATGCCGAGGTGAGCGACCTGCATGCCCCAATAACTGCGGGTCAGGGTCGGCAGGCCTTTGATCAGGCCTTTGTGGCGAGTCTTGTCGAAGATGTCACGCATACCGGCCAGCAACACCCAGGCCGCGAGCATGAACGTCGCGATCACCGCCCAGTTGAAATCGCCATAAGCAACACCCGCTACCACGGCCAACGCGGCACTGCCGAGCAACACCGGGGTCAGCATGCTCAACAGCCATTTGACCGGGGTGTCTTTCCAGCGCACGAGCATGCCGATCGCCATCACCACCATCAGCAACGCCATCAATGGAATGAACAGCGCGTTGAAATACGGTGGGCCGACCGACAGCTTGGCGCCGGTCATCGCATCCAGAATCAGCGGGTACAAGGTGCCCAGCAGGATCATCGAAGCCGCCACCACCAGCACCAGGTTGTTGCCCAGCAGCAGGGTTTCCCGGGACCAGAGGTTGAAGCCGACCTGGCTCTTGACCACCGGTGCGCGCAGGGCGAACAGGGTCAGCGAACCACCGACCACAAACAGCAGGAAAATCAGGATGAACACGCCGCGCTCAGGGTCGGAGGCAAAGGCGTGCACCGAAGTCAGTACGCCGGAACGCACCAGGAATGTCCCGAGCAGGCTCAGCGAGAACGCGGCGATAGCCAGCAACACGGTCCAGCTCTTGAACACGCCACGTTTTTCCGTGACCGCCAGCGAGTGAATCAACGCCGTGCCCACCAGCCAAGGCATGAAGGACGCGTTTTCCACCGGGTCCCAGAACCACCAGCCGCCCCAGCCGAGTTCGTAGTACGCCCACCACGAACCGAGCGTGATGCCGATACCGAGGAAGGCCCAGGCGACGATGGTCCACGGACGCGACCAGCGTGCCCACGCTGCATCAAGTCGACCGCCGAGCAGCGCGGCGATGGCGAAGGCGAAAGCCACGGAGAAGCCGACATAACCCATGTACAGCATCGGTGGATGCACGATCAGGCCGATGTCTTGCAGCAGTGGATTGAGGTCACGACCGTCTGCCGGAATCTGCGGCAGGATCCGCGCGAACGGGTTGGACGTGAGGATCAGGAACAGCAGGAAACCCGTGCTGATCATGCCCATCACCGCCAGCACGCGAGCCAGCATCACTTGCGGCAACTGCCGGGAGAACACCGACACCGCGAAGGTCCAGCCGCCGAGTATCAACGCCCACAGCAGCAACGACCCTTCGTGCGCGCCCCACACCGCGCTGAACTTGTAGTACCACGGCAACGCGCTGTTGGAGTTGCTGGCGACGTAGGCGACAGAGAAATCGTCGGCCATGAAGGCGTAAGTCAGGCAACCGAAGGAAAACAGCAGCAACGCGAATTGCCCCCAGGCGGCCGGTTGGGCGAGGCTCATCCACAAGCGGTCACCGCGCCAGGCACCCAACAACGGCACCACGGCCTGAACCAGCGCGAAGCACAGCGCCAGAATCATGGCCAGATGGCCCAGTTCGGGAATGAAGATGGTGGAAGTCATGGATCAACCCTCCTTCGCAGGTGTTGGAGCGGTTTGACCACTGTCTTTGAGGGCCTTGGTCACTTCCGGCGGCATGTATTTCTCGTCGTGCTTGGCCAGCACTTCATCGGCCACCACCACGCCGTCGGTGTTGAGCTTGCCCAGGGCGACGATGCCCTGCCCTTCGCGGAACAGGTCCGGCAGGATACCGCGGTAGCTGATGGTGACGGACTTGTTGAAGTCGGTGACCACGAATTTGACGTCCAGGGAATCGTTGGAACGTTGCAGCGAACCCTTCTCGACCATGCCGCCCGCGCGGATACGCGTGTCTTGCGGAGCTTCGCCGTTGGCGATCTGGGTCGGGGTGTAAAACAGATTGATGTTTTGCTGCAGGGCGCTCAGGGCCAGGCCGACGGCAGCGCCGACACCGACCAGGATCGCGAGAATGATGATAAGACGCTTTTTACGCAGCGGATTCACTTGCCGTTCTCCCAGCGCAGACGACGCGCCTCTTGTTGCAGATACCGCTTGCGGGCCAGGATCGGCGCTGCCACGTTGAGGGCCAGCACTGCCAGGCAGATGCCATAGGCTGACCAGACATACAGGCCATGATGGCCCATGGCGATGAAGTCGCCGAATGAAGCAAAACTCATCGAACGGCCTCCAGGCTGTTTTCCACTTCGGCCTTGACCCAACTGGCCCGTGCTTCGCGCTTGAGCACTTCGAGGCGCATGCGCAGCAGCAACACCGCGCCGAAGAAACAGTAGAACCCCAGCGCCGTCAGCAGCAGTGGCAGCCACATCTCGGCGGGCATCGCCGGTTTCTCGGTTAGAGTGAAGGTGGCGCCCTGGTGCAGGGTGTTCCACCACTCCACCGAGTACTTGATGATCGGGATGTTGATCACGCCGACAATTGCCAGCACCGCGCAGGCCTTGGCGGCACTGTCACGATTGCTGATGGCGTTGCCCAGCGCAATAAGACCGAAGTACAGGAACAGCAGAATCAGCATGGACGTCAGGCGCGCATCCCAGACCCACCAAGAACCCCAGGTCGGTTTGCCCCAGATCGCGCCGGTGACCAGCGCCACGGCGGTCATCCACGCGCCGATGGGCGCCGCGCATTGCAGGGCGACGTCGGCCAGCTTCATCTTCCACACTAGCCCGACGATGCCGCACACGGCCAGCATCACGTAGATGGATTGCGCCAGCATGGCGGCCGGAACGTGGATATAGATGATGCGAAAGCTGTTGCCCTGTTGGTAGTCCGGTGGCGCGAAGGCCAGGCCCCAGACCACGCCAACGCCAATCAGCAGCAACGCCGCGACGCTCAGCCATGGCAGCAGTTTGCCGCTGATGCCGTAAAACCATTTGGGTGAGCCGAGCTTATGAAACCAGGTCCAGTTCATTACTGTTTCCATCACGGTTGCTCTTCGCTATGAAGAAAAAAGGCCGTTACCCAGAGAACCCAGTGGAATACAGGCGAGGATGATGGCGAGACGGCGAGATATAGAGCTCAACAAGTTGACCTCCCACTGTTACTGATCAGCAATCCGCTCCAACGACTGAGGAGCCAGCCCTGTAGACCCGGCCCTTCTTGTGGCTGCAGGACCGAAAGCCAAAAAATTTACGCACAAACGCAATCTTTAAGACTCTGCACGCCGGGTTGAATGTTGATATACAGCTTTGGGTTTGACTATGAATCGGTGCTATGGCGTATGAAGTTGCTCACACATCGACCTTTCAACAGCAGTCGCTCATTGCGATGCCACGATCAGGATTTCAGCAGACCACGAATAAAAAGAAGGGGCATCAGAAAGTAAGAGTTGGATGCCCCTCCGAAAGAAAATGTTTTATCAGCTGTTCTGAACACTACTCAAGTTGATCTTTCGGCTCAAATAGTACCCATTGTTGACACCATCTTGCGAGACACTCCTAGCTATAGAGCTCGTGGCAATTTTGTTAAACACCGATTGTTCAAGAATTAGAAACCGCTATGGCTGATCCATCTGACAAGCGACAGAAAATCATCGAACTGATCTGCTACGACACTAGCGACACTGTCACACCCGCGATTCAAAACCCACACGAAACGGCCATCAACGGACCTATCAACCACTGCGCAAGGCAGGGAAAACGTGGTCTGCGGGCCATCGTCAAACGTCAGCGTTCGAGCTGACGCTCGATGACGGCCAAAGGTCATGATCGACTCAGAAGACCCGTTACTATTGAAACTTCAGCAAACACACCTCAGCCTAAATGTGCCAAGGTACTCACTCCATCCACTAGCCGTTGAATCCCCAGCGGATTGGCATTCTGTAGCGCCTCGGGCAACAACGCATCCGGGTAATTCTGGAAGCACACCGGCCGCAGGAAACGGTCGATTGCTAGCGTCCCGACCGACGTCCCGCGTGAATCGGACGTTGCCGGGTACGGCCCGCCATGCACCATCGCTTCACACACTTCGACCCCGGTCGGATAGCCATTGAGCAATATCCGCCCTACCTTTTCCTGCAGCAACTCAGCCAGCCAGCGGTACTCCAGCAATTCATCGGACTCGCCAATCAGCGTCGCCGTCAGTTGCCCGCGCAGACCGTGCAGCGCCTCCGCCATCTGGGCCCAATCTTCAACTTCAATGACGATGGTGGTCGGCCCGAAGACTTCTTCCTGCAACAGTTCGTCGCCCTTGAGCAGCAGGCTGACATCGGCTTTGAACACCTGAGGTTGCGCCTGATTACCCTGTTGCGACTGACCCGCCAGGTGCGTCAGCCCCGGGTGTTCGTGCAGTTCACCCAAACCCCGGCTGTAGCTGACCAACGCGCCAGCATTGAGCATGGTCTGCGCCGGTTGCTCGATCATGTTGGCGCAAAAGGTTTCCAAAAACAGACTGAACTGTGGCGAGCGCAGCCCGATGACCAAGCCCGGATTGGTACAGAACTGACCGCAACCCAGCGTCACCGAACCCGCCAGTTGCGCAGCGATCTGCTCACCACGCACCGCAAGCGCTTCGGGCAACAGGAACACCGGGTTGATGCTCGACATCTCGGCAAACACCGGAATCGGCTGCGGCCGGGTCGCGGCCATGTGACTCAGGGCATTGCCACCCTTGAGCGAACCGGTGAAGCCGACAGCCTGAATCGCCGGGTGCTTGACCAGCCACTCGCCGACGCCCCCGCCATAAATCATGTTGAACACGCCGGCCGGCATACCGGTGCGTTCGGCGGCGCGGATGATCGCGTCCGCCACCCACTCGGCGGTGGCCATGTGACCGCTGTGGGCCTTGAACACCACCGGACAACCGGCGGCCAGGGCCGACGCGGTATCGCCACCCGCGGTGGAAAACGCCAGCGGAAAATTGCTGGCGCCGAACACCGCCACCGGCCCCAATGCGATGCGATACTGGCGCAAATCCGGACGCGGCAATGGCTGGCGATCCGGCAACGCGCGATCAATCCGTGCGCCGTAGAAATCACCACGGCGCAGGACTTTGGCGAACAAGCGCATCTGGCCGCTGGTGCGACCGCGCTCCCCCTGAATACGTCCAGCGGGCAACGCGGTTTCGCGGCACACGGTGGCGACAAAATCATCGCCCAATGCATCGATTTCATCCGCGATGGCATCAAGGAACAACGCACGCTTTTCCGCACTTAGGTTACGGTAGATCGGATACGCAGCAGCGGCAGCTTTGGCCGCAGCATCCACTTCGGCTTCGGTGGCCTGGAAGAAAGTACCGGGCAATGCGTCACCGGTGGTGGCATCCAGACTTTGCATCTGCAGCGTGCCATTGGCACTGCGGCCGCCACCGATGTAGTTGTGTCCAAGCAGGGTTGTCATGACTGATTCCTTGACCCGAAAAGCTCACCAGATATTGAAGGTTTAAAGCGCGCGAATCTGGCCGATGGCCAATGGCTGGGCGCTTTCGCCGATACCGTTTTCCAGCGGTGCGCCGAACTCGTCGAGGCTGATCTGGAAGCGATCGCCCGGCTGGGTTTTCACCCCGTCGGCAAACGACAGCGTGGCGGTGCCGAAGTAATGCACGTGGACATCGCCCGGACGTAAAAACTGCGCGTATTTGAAGTGATGGAATTCAAGATTGGCGAGGCTGTGGCACATGTTGTCTTCGCCGCTGAGAAATTCTTTTTCCCAGAGCGTTTCGCCGTTGCGTTTGATCCGGCTGGTACCGGCCAGATGCTTGGGCAACTCACCGACACGTAGCTCCGGACCGTAGGCGCAGAAACGCAGCTTCGAATGGGCGAGGTACAGGTAATTGCGCCGTTCCATCACATGGTCGGAAAACTCGTTGCCCAACGCATAACCGACGCGATACGGCTGGCCGTCGTCGCCAATCACATACAGCCCAGTCAACTCTGGCTCTTCACCGGCGTCTTCGGCAAACGGCGGCACCGGGAAGTCCGCGCCGGGGCGCACGACGATGCTGCCGTCACCTTTGTAGAACCATTCCGGTTGTGCACCGACCTGCCCAGCCGCCGGCTTGCCACCCTCCAGGCCCCATTTGAAAATGCGCATGGTGTCGGTCATGCCGGCGTCCACGTCACCTTCCTGCTGGTGCATTTTGTCCCGCGCCGAGGCGCTGCCCAAATGGGTCAGGCCGGTGCCGCTGATCAGGCAATGCGCCGGGTCTTCATGGTCTAACGGTGGCAAGACTCTGCCCGACTGCAACAGCTGGGTGTAATCAGGGCCGGGCTCGGTGCCGCGCAGGGCCACTTCTTCTTGCAGGCTGCGTTGGGCGCGGATTGCCGCGAGAGCCAGTTCACGGGTGCTGCGGGTGTCTTTCAGCACCTGGACCTGTGAGCCTTCGACGAGGCCGACCTGGCGTTCACCGGCAGTGTTTTCAAATTGAATCAGGCGCATGACGGCCCTCCAGAAAGTCGTGGATGGCGCCGCCCGTAAGCGGCACCTCAAGCTCACTCGATGATGTTGAAGTCGCTCAGGTACTCATCGGAGATTTCCAGGCCCAGACCCGGCTTGTTGTCATCGAGCTGGATGTAGCCGTTGACCGGTTGTGGCTCGCCCTTGAACACGTAGTAGAAGAGTTCGTTGCCGACTTCGACGTCGAACACCGGGAAGAACTCGGCCATCGGCGAGGCAGTGCTGGCCATGGTCAGGTGGTAGTTGTGCATCTGCCCGGCGTGAGGAATTACCGGTACCGACCAGGCTTCGGCCATGGCGTTGATCTTGCGCGCGGCGGTGATGCCGCCGACGCGGTTGGTGTCGTACTGGATCACATCGACGGCGCGGCGTTCCAGCAGGTCTTTGAAGCCGTAGGAGGTGAACTCATGTTCGCCGCCGGAGATCGGCATGATCCCCATTTTTTTCAGCTCGATGTAACCCTCGATGTCATCGGCGATTACCGGTTCTTCGAGCCAGCGAGGTTCGAACTCAGCCAGTTTCGGCAACATGCGACGGGCATATTCCAGGGTCCAGCCCATGTAGCACTCGAGCATGATGTCGATGTCAGGACCGGCCAGATTACGCAACGCGCGCACTTGCTCGATGTTCTTGCGCATACCCGCCGGGCCGTCTTTCGGGCCATAGCCGAAGCGCATTTTCAGCGCGGTGAAACCCTGGTTCAAATAGCCCTGGGCTTCTTCGAGGAACAGGTCGAGGTTGTCGTTGGCATAGAGCTTGGAGGCGTAAGTCCAGATCTTTTCCTTGGTGCGGCCACCGAGCAGTTTGAACACAGGCTTGTTGACCGCTTTTCCCATGATGTCCCAGAGGGCGATGTCGATTGCCGAAATCGCCGCCATGCCGATGCCTTTACGGCCCCAGGCGTGGCTTTGGCGGTACATCTTCTGCCAGATGTATTCGTTGTCGAACGGGTCTTCGCCAATCGCAATCGGCGCCAGATAGGTGTCGATGATTTCTTTGGCCACACGCGGTGCCAGGGCACAGTTGCCGATACCGACAAGACCGGTGTCGGTCTCGACTTCAACCACCAGCCAGCCGTGGAAACGGAACGAGCCCATGGCGTCGCCACGCTCGAAGAGGATGTCGCTGGCGTTGGTGCAGAAGTGCGCTTGAGGGGGGACGACTTTGCCTTTCCACTCGAAAACGCGAGTACGGATTGCTTTGATTTTCATGAATACAGTTCCTTCACTGTGGTCAGTTGAATTGAGTCGAGTACTGGCTGCTCGCCTTGACGAAGTTGCGCTCTTTTGATGGTCTGACTTTATCTGCGGTGTACCGACCTGGATAATCACTTATGCTTATCCAGCGATAACCTGTAGTAATTCCTTTGCGAAAATGCCAAACCATGGGTTATAGACAAATAGGCACTATCAGATCGTCCCCCCTTCCTCTTGAGAAAAAGGGAGGCACAGAAGCCCGTTCGATCAGAGCAGCGAGATCGGGTAGTTGAAGATCAGGCGGTTCTCGTTAAAACCGTCGTTGCTGAAATCGTGACGCAGGCTGGTGTTGCGCCATGTCACCGAGAGGTTCTTGAAGGTGCCGCTTTGCACGACATAGGCCAGTTCGGCATCTCGAGTACTTTCCTCACCGTCGGTGATGGCGCCGACATGTACATTGTCACCGTGGATATAGCGGTTCATCAGGGTCAGACCAGGAATCCCAATGGCGGCAAAGTTGTAGTCGTAGCGCACTTGCCAGGAGTGCTCCTGAGCGTTGTCGAAGCTGGCGTTGAAGCTGTCGTTGCCCAGGCTGCCGCCGCTGGTGCCGTTGACGCGCATCCACTTGCCGTCGCCAGTCAGTTTTTGCAGGCCAACGTAAAAGGTACTGCCGCCAATCTTCGCGGAGAACAGGCCCGAGTAAACCTTGTTGTCGAGTTTTCCGGCGAGAGCGCTGCCGTCATCGTTGTCCTGGAAGTAACCGAGGTTGGCGCCCAGGGTCCAGTCACCGATTGGCTGGCTGTGCACCAGGTTGACGAACTGCTGGTTATAGATGTTTTCGAGCTCGGCATTCCACAAGCCGATCTGGGTACGATCCTGGTTGAAGCGGTATTCGCCGCCAGCGAAGTTGAAGCGATCCGACTGCGCTGCGCCGACGCCCATGTCTTCCATACTTGCGTCGTTCCGCAGGCTGGTGCCACGGAACTGGCCGCCATAAAGGGTCAGGCCGGCGATCTCTTTAGAAGTGATCTGGGCGCCTTGGAAGGTCTGCGGCAATGAACGTCCGTCATCAGCTCTGAGGACCGGCAGCACCGGACGCCATTCACCTACCTTCAGCTCCGTGTTCGACAATTTGACCTTACCGGCGACAGCCAGGCGACCGAAATCATCGGCCGGACGGCCGTCGTCATGGATAGGCAACAGGCCCGTACCGCTTGTGCCTTTGCCTCCGTCTAGCTTGAGCGCGCCCAAGCCCAGAACATCCACACCAAAGCCGACTGTACCCTGGGTGAAACCGGAGCGCGCATCGAGGATTAAGCTCTGGGTCCATTCCACCGCCTGATTCTGCGGATGGGAAGGGTCGATGAAGTCGCGGTTCATGTAGAAGTTGCGCAGCCCAAGATCAACCTTGGCGTCTTCTACAAAACCATGCTCTTCGGCCAGCGCCGATGACGCGCAGATAGCCAGCGCCAAGCCGAGAGCGACGCTCGACAGTACGGGTTTCGGGAAGTCATCCGCTACGGTTACGGGGTAAGACATTATTGTTGTGCTCCCATCTTTTTATTGGACAAAGCCGTCCCCCTTCAGGCGGTGAAGCCCGATGACGTGATGTACCGAAGGGGTCAGGCAAGTTGATCGACCGAAGTCGGCCGTTAATCACGCAGCCACTTGCATGGAGCGTAAAAAGCGTTAAGCAGCTCGGATGGATCGCCCGCTAAATAACGGGCGGCCGCTCATGTTCGCCAGCTTCACTGCGACCCATGGGGAAATGGCCCGAAACGTGCCAGACGATAGCCCTCAGGGTCAGCAGGGAAATGCTCTGGAATGGCAAATCCTGCTGGTCGGAACGCCGGATTGGGGTAAAGGCCGGTCCGCTGGGGAACATGCCGGCGCGGCAACTCACTGTTAATGTAAGCCGCGATATCGTATGCCTCGTCTATCTTCAGCTGTGGAGCAGAAGCACTACTTCCAAAAGGCATGTTGGCGTAGATGAAACGGGTGAGCAGCGGCACCATGTACATATGCCCGCTATCGTCGTAAGTGTCATCTCCGGCGATAGGCGGGAAAAGATAGCCGCCACCTTTGGCGAAGTCGGGCGCTGGCGTGCCTTCACCTTTAACGCCATGACATTGGGTGCAATGCGCGGCGAACAGTCCCTGCCCCTGCTTGGGGTCGGCAGCGCGATCTGGCATGACAATTGGCAACAAGCCGGTGCCCGTCATGGCCATGCCCGGCTTAGCCTGGTCACCCAACCAATGCAGGTAAGCGACAATGGCCTGCATTTCAGGCTTTTGTGCCGTTAGTTCGACTTCGCCTTTGCCAAACATCCCGGCAATCCGCTGTTCCAACGAAATAACCTTCATGCTCTTCGGATCCAGCTTGGGGTATTCGTTAACGGCATTAACCAGTGGCAGTGCATAGGGTTTGCTGCCCGGCAAACCGGAAGGCCCAGCCTCGTGACAGTTGGTGCAGTTGAGGTTATTACGCGAATAACGCTTGCTGTGATCCTCCGCGAGCGGCCCGGTCAACTGAGTGGTCTGCTGCATCAGCTTCATGCCATAACGAATCATCTCGCCCTCGGCACCCTGCGGAATAGTGTCCATCTGCGGAACGGCCCAGGGTTGCACCGGACGCGATGCAAAGCGCTGGAACAATGCAGCCGCCTGCTTGGTATCTGGCATGCTGCCAGGGATCAAGGCAGGCAATTCATCAGCCATGCATGGCATGGCTATCAGGCCGCAAAAAAGCCCTGGCCAAAGGGCGCATTTAAGGAAATCTCTAATCATGGTTGGTCCTCTTATTATTGTCGTTCAGCATGGATGGCACATCAGATCCGGCATCCCCGAGTGTTCAGCGTGATGGCGTAGAGCGAAGTGGATGCCGTGATGAACAAACGGTTGCCTTCAGCGCCCCCAAAGGTGCAATTGGAGACTTTCTCCGGCACCAGGATCTTGCCCAACAGACATCCATCGGGGGCATAGACCTGGATGCTGTCCTGCGAGCTGACGTACAACCAGCCCTGCTGATCGACGCGAAATCCATCGGGCAATCCTGGTTCGATCACTGCAAACAAACGGTCATTGACCAGACGCCGACCGTCGAGCACATCGAACACACGGATGTGATGGCAACCGTCTGCGGCATGGGATGCCGAGGTATCCGAAACGTAGAGCAATGTCTCGTCAGGTGAGAAAGCCAGGCCATTGGGTTTCTCGAAGTCATTGGCCACCCGGCTCAGCTCATTGCTCAGAGGATCGAAGCGGTACACATGGCAACCGTCCTGCTCGCTTTCGGCCCGATAACCTTCACGATCACTCATGATTCCGTAGGCCGGGTCGCTGAACCAGATGCTGCCATCGGACTTGACCACCAGATCATTCGGGGAATTGAGCCGGGCGCCTTGATAGCGGTCGACCAGTACCTCCACCCGGCCGTCGCGCTCGGTGCGCGAAATGCAGCGCCGGCCGTGCTCGCAAGTGACCAAACGCCCCTCACCGTCGCGGTAGTTACCGTTGCTGAAATGCGCTGGCTGACGGAATACGCCGAGGCCATCTTCAGCCGACCAACGCAGCATGCGGTTGTTGGGAATATCGCTCCAGACCACGCAACTATGTTCACCGATCCAGACCGGGCCCTCTCCCCACTCCGCCCCCGTGCAAAGCTGCTCAAGGAGACTGTCCGGGTTCAGGATGCGCTGCAGCCTCGGGTCGAGTATCTCGATGTCTTTCATGACTCAATGCTTCCAGATCTTGCTGTAAGCCGCGGCGTAGCCATTGTCGGGGTCGAAGGTGTTGCGTTCCCCACCGTCGAACTCTACGTTCTGCTGTGTGACCAAGTGCACCGCGGTTACATAGCCGCTTGGCTGCTCGCCGGCGAAGGCGCGGTTCAGTTCGTCAATCAGCTGCCAACCATGCAGGTTGAGCGGCTCGGGTACGGTCGCCGCCTGATAGCGAGATTTTCGGATACGCTGGAACGCCGACTCACTGCCATCTCCTGCCGACAAGCTGAACGGTGGCTGATCAGGTTTGCGCCCCAATCGACTTAGGGATGGGCCGATGAAGTCGAAATACAGGTCATTGATGCCCAGCGCGTAGTTCCACTTATCGCCATAACGCTGCAGCAGCGAGGTGGTCAGTTGTGGCATGCGCGTCGAGGTTTCTGCCAATGGCGTGTCCTGCACTTCCAGCAACGTGCAGCCGGAGCATTGCTTGATCACTTCAGCCATGGCGTCCGACTTAGCAGTGGCTACGGTGTACAACGAGTCGGTGAAGATCACTACGCCGGCCTTGCCGTCGGATTGCGCCACGGCGTAATAAGCCGCAATTTTGGCCACCTCGTTCGGGTCGGTGGTGACATTGACGAACAGTCCCTCGGCAGGCATTGGGCCAGCTCCTGGCCCGGCATGCCAGCCCACCATCGGGATGTTTGCCGCACGGACCTTGCTGATGGCAGCAGCCTGTTCATGGGCATCGAAGCCGCCAAGGATGACGCCATCAGGCTTCAGCGCGAGGGCCTGGTTCAGCGCAGCCGTGCGCCCGGAAATGCTGCCCTGGCCGTCCAGCACACGCAGTTTCCAGCCAATCGCCTTGGCAGCTTCCTCCACACCTTCACTGACGCCCAGCACGCCGCTGTTGCGCAGGTCCGAGGCAATAAACAGTATCTGCTTATTGGCTTGAGCGGCCGGACCACTAATTGGCCCGCTCCAGTGGTGCCAAGGCTGCGTTGCATCGGCGACCCGCTGCTTGGCCTGTTCGACGAAATCATCGGCAAACGCCGACGTCATTACTGAGAGGGCAAACAGCCCAGAGACCAGGGCACGGCTGAAAATAGGCAAAGTCATAACGTTCTACTCCGGCAGGTGGAATATATAAACTGGAGGTTGCTGACGCGCGCCAGTCGAGGCGCGCCAAATCATTTCTCGGCGCTAGACGTATTGCGCACACGTGTGCGTCGACGACCCGCATAACCAGCAATACCGATTGCCAGCAACAAGGTGACGCCATTGAACAGTGGCTCGACGAAGAAGGCCCCGCCCAATTGCTGGATGCCCGCGATACCCACGGCCAAGACACCCACACCAATTAACGTGCCCCAGACATTGACCCGTCCTGGACGAATGGTAGTGGAGCCGAGAAAAGCACCGACCAGTGCTGGCAACAGAAACTCCAGACCTACGCTGGCCTGGCCTATTTGCAACTTGGAAGCCAGCAGAACGCCAGCCACCGCAGTCAGCAGGCCCGAGCCCATGAAGGCGCCGACTACATAACGGCGGGCAGGAATACCGTTCAATTCGGCCGCGCGCGGGTTTGCGCCGATGGCATAGAGAAACCGACCGATAGGCAGAAATTCGGTCACCACCCACAGCACCAGCGCCAGGCCCATGACGTAAAAGGCACAGACCGGCAAACCAAACAGTGTGGCGCCGTTGAGCTGGATAAAACCGTCGGGCAACTCGCCGAACACCTGGCGTCCACCGCTGTGCCATAGCGCCAGGGCATAGATCACCGTGCCAGTGCCGAGCGTGGCGATAAACGAGTCGATTTTCGCCATTTCCACCAGCAGGCCATTCAGGAAACCGAACAGCAGGCCAGCGGCCAAGACCACCAAGACCGCAGCAGGCCAGGAAAAGCCGTAGCGGGTTTGCAAACTGATCACCAGGATGTGCCAGAGCACAATGCCGTAGCCGACGGTCAAATCGATCTTGTTCGTCAGCATGGGGATCATCGCCGCAAGGGCGAGGATAGCGATGATCACCTTGTCGCTGAGGATCGAGTTAAGGTTAAGCAATGTAGGAAAGGTATCCGGCAGCAGCACGGAGAAGAACAGGATCAGCAACAGCATCAATACCGGCATACCGTAAACCGGCAATAGGCGAGAAAAGTCCCGGGACAGCACGCTCGGATTTATCACCGGAGCGGGGTTATCAGTTTTCATGGCAATCCTTCTATTGTTATTGGCATTTACAAAGGGCTGAGGCGCTCGGCCAGATAAAGCCAGCCCACCATTCAACGAACGTCAGTGGCCTCCTGGTTCACTGGCGGAGGCAAACTGCAGCAGACTGTTGACCGACAACTGATCCTTGCCGAGGCTGGCAACCACTTTCGCGCGACTGAATACCAGCGCCCGATGGGCAATGTTGGCCACCTCCTCGAAGTCGGTGGAAATCAGCAGCACTGCCAGGCCTTGCTCCAGCGCACACTGGATCAACCGGTAAATATCGGCCTTGGCGCCCACGTCCACCCCAGCCGTCGGTTCCTCGAGAATCAACAAGCGATCGGTGATCTTCAGCCAACGCGCCATCACCACCTTTTGCTGATTTCCACCACTGAGGGTTTCAACTGGACACTCGGTTTCGTTAGGGCGTACTCCAAAGCGACGAACCAGCTCGTCCGCTTGTTGCCGCTCGCCCTGTGGATCAATCCAGCCGAAGAGTCCGCGACCACTGGCCACGGGATTCAGGTAGAGGTTTTCACGCACTGACATTGGCATCGTAAGTGACTCGCCACAGCGATCACCGGCGACCAGGCCGAGGCCACGCCGCATGGCCGCCTGAGGGGATGCCGGACGCAGCAGCGCGCCATCAAGCAGGACTTGACCAGCCTCTATGGGGTGCAGACCGAACAAGGCGCGACCGATCAACTCCTGCCCCGCACCACGCAAACCGGCCAGCGCGAGGATCTCGCCAGCATGCAAATCAAAGGACAACCCGCACACCGGACCGGACTGCAAGTCCCGCACCTGCAGCACTAGCGGGCCATTGCTCACCGGAGCGGCCAGATAGAGCTGTTCAGGCTCACGACCGACAATCTGTCGCACCAGGTCCTGCGGGTCGGTATTACTGATAGCTTTGCTGCACACCAACTGGCCGTCACGCATCACTGCCACCTGATCGGCTACACGAAAAATCTCGTCCAACCGGTGGGATACATAAATCATCCCCACACCGCGCTCGCGCAACCGCTTGAGTACCTCAAATAGACGCTCGGAATCGTCCGCCGGCAGGCTCGCTGTCGGCTCGTCAAGGACCAATAATTCGGCGTTCATGGCCAGCGCCCGGGCGATGGCGATCAGGGATTTTTGAGTACGCTCCAGCTCACCGACAGGCGTGTCAGGATCGATACTGCCATCCACCAACGCCAACGCCTCGCGCGCCTTGCGCCGCACCTGAGCCCAGTCGATCAGGCCAAGACGGCGAGCAAAACCGCAACTGAACGCAATATTTTCGGCAGCGCTAAGCGAGTCGATCAGTCCAAGATCCTGATGGATGAAGGCAATACCGTGGCGGTCCGCCTCACTCTCGATCGGCCGTCCCTTGAACAGGATGCGACCGCCGTCCAGACCATGTACTCCCGCGAGCATTTTGATCAGAGTGGATTTACCCGCGCCATTCTCACCAAGCAGGGCCAGTACGCTGCCGGCCTCCACCTGCAGGCTGACATTATTGACTGCCAGGGTTCTGCCAAAACGTTTGCTGACATTTTCGTAATACAGGAGCGGCAAGCCGCTAGACCGCAGTGATTCACTGATCATTTTCTTATTTTCCTTATTCTGAATTTTACATCCCGCTACAGCGCAATCCGGTAAAAACGCTGGGCGTTTCGCCAGAAGAAAGCCTCGCGCTGTACTTCGTCGTAACCCTCGAGCATGGCATCCATGGCCCGCACCAACTGGTCATAGCCAATCCGTAAACCGGCCACCGGAAAGTTACTGGCAAACAGGCAACGCTCGATGCCGAACAGCTCCAGGGTTTCGCGCACCACCGCGCGGTTGCCTTCCAACGTCCAGGGTTGATCACGCAACCCCAGCTCGGACACTTTCACCCAGACATTCGGCTGCGCCGCCAGCGCGCGCATGCCACTGCGCCAGCCTTCAAGACCGGCGGCGCTACGGTCCCAGGGAAACCCCATATGGTTGAGCACTATCCGCACCTCGGGAAAAGCCGCCGCAACCTCCGCGGCCTCAGCCAGATGCCAGTAAGGCACGCGCAAGTCCCAGCTCAGTCCGTATTTGGCCAGTAGAGCGAAACCACGCAACCATGCCGGGTCCTGCATGCTGCCCGGCTGGCCACGCACACTGGCAGCCAGCTCGGGGCTGGTCGCTGTGAGCGGCTTGCTGCGGATACCCCGCAGCAGCGGGTAGTCCAGGTGACGGTTGAGAATCTCCTCGCAGTTGTCGTGGTGAAACCAGACATGCGCCACTACCGCATTGGGAAAGCCAAACCGCGCATGTTGCTCGTGTACCCAACGGGTCTCCGCGACCTGAAAGCCACGATCATGCTCAGCCTCACAGTGCACCGTAGCCAGTACCCGGTGTCCTGCGCTGTCGGCGAGATAGTCCTGCGCCAGATAGTTGCGCCGCAGCGCGCTGTAATCACCCAGAAAGAACGCCGGGTCCGCAGGGCCTTGTAGCCAAGGGTAACAATGACTGTCCAGATCCCATAAGTGGTGGTGAGCGTCGATAAGGGTGATGGGAGATGCGCTCCCAACCTCCAAACCCAAGCGCTCGTGCAGACTGCATGGCATTTCATTGTCCCCTGCGAGTGCTGTTGTCCGACCTACAACAGCGCAACGAAAAATTCGTCACTGCGGTCATGGCTTTTTCCTTCCCGGCTCAGCGAACGATGACCTGGGAAACATCCGGCTCCAGCAGGGTTTCGAAGTAGCGCTCGAAGGTCCAGTTCTCCAAATTGAGCATGCCGACTCGCTGATCCTTGAGCGTGACGAACGCCAGATCGCGGGTCGGGTGCAGGCTCATGGCGATAGCCGCGCTGTCCAGTTCGATACGGCGGACTTCCTGCAGATCCGCGCTGAACACCGAGATCGACTGTTCGCCGTAGTTGGTCACAAAGAGGCGATCCTGGCGATCACGGTAGATCCGCGTCGGGTCCGTGCCGGTTCGGCCGCGATGGGTCACCTGCAGGGTCTCCACATCGATGGCGACGATGCTGTTATCGCCACGGGTGGTCACGTAAAGCGTGCGCTCGTCCTGGCTGAAGCAGTTGCCCTCCGGCTGACTGCCGGGCTGTAGCGGCAGCGGTGCGACGGTCGGATCCTGGGGCTTGAGGCGGGTCACGGTGTTGCTCAACAGATTGAGCGCAAAGCCCGTTTCACCGTCGCGAGTCAGTGCCACCAGGTGACTCTTGTAGCCACCAGAAGGAATTGCCCGGTCAGGCACATCACGCAGGTGCGGTTGGTCGAAAATCAGCAGGGTCGAATGCCCTTCGCTGAGCACGTAGAGACGGTCCTGTTGGTCCATCGCCAAACCGTGCGGACGAAAATACGGCCAGATATCCAGGGTGCGCACGTGCTCACCCTTCTCCAGATCGATGACAAATACCGAACAGCCGCCCTCGCCTTTGTGGCTGGAAGTCTCGATGCCGTAATGGCCGACATAGGCAAAGCGGTTGTGCGAGTCGACGACGAACTCGTGGGGGAAGTCCGGCAGGCGAATGTGCTTGATGGCCTCACCACTGGCGACGTCGTAGAAGCTGAAGGTATGGGCGCATTTCTGCACCAGCAAGAGAATTTCCTGACTCATGGTTTGACTCCTCAATTTGTTATTGGCAGGTATCAGGCGTGGGCTTTTTCGCATTTGGCCGGCAGGAGCCACGCCAGCAATGCAGCCAGTGCCACCGATAGCGCCAGACTGTAGACACCGACACTCTGGTCATACTGGCTGATCAGAACGCCTACGATGTAAGGTCCGCAGAAGCCGCCCAAGTTACCCAGGGCATTGATCAGACCGCGTGCACCTCCGGCCGCTTCGGCACTGAACAGCTTCGCTGGAATGGTCCAGAACACCCCGGCTGCCGACTGCAGAAAGACCCCACAACCGACCAAGGCAGCAAAGGACCACCAGATGTGTTCCCGCAGAGTGACGGAGAGCAGAAGGCACAGCGCGAAGCACGCCAGCGGCACGACGATGAAGACTTTTCGCTTGCCGCTGCGATCAGATAGGTTGGAGAACAGCAGCATGCCGAACATGGCCCCCAGATACGGCAGGATGGCCAACATGCCCACCATGCCCATGCCGCTGTGGGTCAACTCTTTCAGGATGGTCGGCAACCACAAGGTGTAACCATAAATGCCCGCCTGATAGAAGAAATTCAGCGCGATCAGATGCCACATGGTTCTGTCGCCCAGTATGGTTTTCAGCGAAACGCTCTCGACCTGCTTGCCTTGGATAGCACGCTGTTCTTCGCGCAATGTCGTGACCAGATAGTCCTGCTCTTCTCTGGAAATCCATTTCGCCTCTTGCGGACGGTTACTGACCGTCAGCGACCACAACACCATCACCACTGCCGACAGCAGTCCTTCGATGATGAACAGCATGCGCCAGTCCAACGTGGAGATGATCCAGCCTGATAAAGGAGCGGTGATGATCCCGGCCAACGGAACGAACATGATCACGATGGCATTGGCACGCCCGCGCTCCTTGTCCGGGAACCAATTACTGATCATTGTCAGCACCACCGGCAGCATGCCACCTTCGGCCACGCCCAGGGCAAAGCGCAGGAACAGCAGTTGATAGTGATTGGTAACTAGACCGGTCAATATCGAAATGACGGCCCAGGCCAACAATGACCAGCCAATAAATTTCTTGCCGCTGCCGTGCACGGCCAGCTTTCCACCGGGCACCTGTAGAAACAGATAACCGATAAAGAAAATGCCACCGGCCAATCCCATCATGCTGGCAGTAATACCTAACTCAGTCCCCATACCTCCGGGCATGGCAAAGGCAATGTTGATCCTGTCCATGTAGGAGATGATGCAGGTGATCAATATAGGCGGGATAACCCTGAGCCAACGACTATTAGGAATTGCCCGACTATCTGAGGCGGCAAGCGTGGTGGTGTTCATCAACAGTTACCTTTTATTGTTTTAGCGGATCAATGGAGCATTACGCTGCGCTTTCGGTTTAATGCCGGGCACTCCCCATCCGACAGGCGATTTCGAAAGCTTGGCGAATGGCTCCGACATTGGCCTTGCCCTGGCCTGCTATATCAAAAGCGGTTCCGTGCGCCGGCGTGGTGATAGGGATCGGTAATCCACCCTGCACCGTCACGCCACGGGAGAACCCCATCAACTTGATCGCGATCTGCCCTTGGTCGTGGTACATGGTCACCACCGCATCAAAGGCTCTGGCATCGCCTTGAACCTTGAGAAAAATGGTGTCGGCCGGATAAGGGCCATCGGCGTCGATGCCCTGCTCCCGTGCGGTCTTCACCGCAGGGCCAATGATGTCGAGTTCCTCGCGACCGAAACTGCCGTTGTCACCGTTGTGTGGGTTGAGGCCACAAACGCCGATACGCGGTTTGGCAAGGCCGTTACGCTTGAGCGCCGTGTCGATAAGCTCGATGGCTTCCACGACCCGGGCCTGAGAGAGCATTCCCGGAACCTCGGCGAGTGCCACATGAGAGGTCACTCGCGAAGTCCAGAGGTTTTCTAGCACGTTGAACTCGCAGAACGGCCCGTGGAAATCCAGGTACTCGGCGAACCAATGCAGCTCGTCGCTATGGGTCATGCCCGCCATATGCAACGAGGTCTTGTTCAACGGGCCAAACAGCAGTGCGTCAGTGAACCCCTGCTGAGTCAGGCGCAAACCTGTTTCCAGAGTGTCCAGACAGTACTGACCACCGATAGCACTGGCCTCGGAACGCGGGAATTCGCCCTGCGCTGCGCCGCGGTATTGATAGAACAGCGGGGTGTCATCACTGAAGTCCAAGGTCTCCAGTGAATCGATGGTGCGATAGGGAAAGGTGCAACCGGCGATGTGCATACCAAGGCACATCTGCGCCTCGTCGGCGATCAACAACAGATGGGCTTTGGACCGCACGTCCGGCTCGGCGAGCAAGCGGGCGATCAGTTCCGGACCGATACCCGCCGGGTCACCCAGGACCAGGGCGATCTTTGGTTTGTACGATTGCAGGTCGTCTGACAGCTCGCGCTGATCAGCACTTGAATGGGCCATGACGCACACCTCAGCCTTTGTTTTTATAGTTAAGGCGAATGAAGGCATAACTGCTTTCCCGCCTCCCGGTAGGACGAACTATCGGAGAACAGGCGATAACCGTCTAATCAAAGATTCTGATAGGGTGATCACCTCAGGATATAACCGAAAAACTAACTACTTGCCCCTAACCTGCGCTAGGTAGCTCGCCCCCATAAAAGGTCCCATCTCCACCTTCTGCTGCCTGCAATGAATCTATTTCTAGGCTCTGACATAACCACTGGCTATCACCATATTTATTTTTTTGACTAGACGCTTGATGCATAGCCCCACACACTTACTAGCTGCAAGACGCAGTACTACCTTGCAAGTGCAATAGGATTTTTCGGTGCCATTCAATTTTGATGATGGAACGATGGCTGCCTGAAGCAACTACTGGCAGCGCCGGAGATTTCTTTCACACTTTCCGCCTCCTCATTGCCGAGACGAACTCATGACCCAAATCCCCGATGCCAGCGTGATCCACAGCCGTTTACGCCTGCGCCAATTGCGGTTGATGCTCGCCTTGGAGGAGTTTGGTTCTCTACGCCGTGCTGCCGAAAATATCGGCATGACCCAACCAGCAGCGACCAAAATGTTGCATGAGGCCGAGGGAGTACTCGGTATCGAACTGTTCGAGCGCTTATCTCGTGGCATGCGCCCCACACCGTTCGGAGAAACAGTTACGTACTACGCTCGTATGATTTTCGCGGAGCTCAGTGGCATGCGTGAAGAGTTGGTTGCGCTGGAGTCCGGCAATCTGGGTCGTGTCACCGTCGGGGCCATTCCAGCCTTGGCCTCGGGCTTGCTGACGCGGACTATTGCAACCTTAAAGAAAAGCCATCCACGACTGTCCATGAGCATTCAGGTCGACACCAGCGACATACTGGTGAACGCATTGCTTCAGGATCAGCTGGACCTGGTTCTAGGAAGGATTCCACCGGGAGCGCGGGCCGAAGAGTTGCTCTTCGAAAGCCTTGGCGAAGAGCAACTATGCGTCATTGCAGGCGCGCAAAACCCCTTGGCACAAGCCACTCAATTGACTTGGGGGGAACTGCAGAACATGACCTGGGTTTTGCAACAACAACCCAGCCCAATGCGCACTATTATTAACCAGGTCTTTCACAACGCGCGGGTTGATGTCCCCTGCAGCATCGTCGAAACCACGTCGATCATGACCCTACTGTCGCTGATCCAAAAGACCGACATGCTCGGCGTAACACCGCTCTCCGTGGTCGAAGACTACCCGGGGCGCCACTTGCTGGCGATACTGCCGATCAATTTCGAACCGCGCCTGCCGCCATTCGGTCTGATCACTCGTCGGCATCGAATTATGTCCTCAGCAATGCAAGCCTTCATCAACACCGTAAAAGCTGAACATCAGCTGAAAATATCCACAATCGGATCAGACACATAACCAAGCCATCACGCCATTAAAAACATCACAAAAGTCATTATAAAAAATTAAAAGCACTCCACCGCAGTACACCGTTAGTTATAGCGCACTGGAACACCCAGTAGTAACAGCTGTATTTCATACACACCAGAAAGTTAGAGAAACTCGCATGAAGCTTTTGTTTTAATAACTCTGTGGGCGTTCAACAGCAAGCCTCGATGACGGACGAGAGAGTCTAATTAACAGCGACCGCACACCTGCCAGAAACCGCCAACCTCGAAAACCTAGCAATGCAAAAAAATAACATCGATGCACCACAAATTTTTTAAACGCACACAAAAAAAATAGTCATTCGACCTGAGTAGCTTTATTCTCCGTCGATATATATTGGGCAACCAAATACCCTTAGAGTATCTCTAAACATGCGTTCTCTTAATTTAGCTTGCCGTGCATTCATCTGCTTCGGATTTCTAGCGACTATAATTATTGCACTTGGGCTTTTCTGCTTAGCTCAAAGCAAAGAACAGAAGATCAGCCATGAGCAAGTCGTCGAGCATGTCGTTCCCAGCATAAGAACTATGGGCCTCATTAGAACTGACATTGTAAATATTCGTCTCAACAACCTAGCTTTGCGCACCGCGAAATCACCTAGCGATGTGCAACAGGCGAATCTAAAGATAATCGATTCTAGAGAAAACCTTAAAAAACATGTTGACGAAATGCGTGAGTTTATCTCTGGCGAAAGTCTTACGTCGTCTTACGCAATAATCCAGTCTGACCTGAAAGAATATCTGGATGTTCATGCAGAGTTTGTTGAAGCAGTCTTGAAACAACACGATGATACCGTCACTCATCTTGCTGCACCCGGGAGCCCACTCATTGTTGCGGTAACAAAGTTCTCTAGCCAGGTAGATGATCTCAACCTGAAGATCGATCTTATGGCACAGAAGATATCCAAAGGAGGTGTTGATGCATATGTGAAAAACCGAGTCACTGCTACTGCGATAATCGCGATGGCAATTGTAGCGACGTTAATTTTAGCCTGGACATTTACCCGTAGCCTGACAAAGCCTTTGAACAAGGTCTTAGCAGTGGCGGAACGTATCGCCAACAATGATCTTCGCGAGCCTGTGATTGCCGATGGACGCGACGAACTCGGCCGCTTGCTTTCGGCAATGGCTCGCATGCAGAACAACTTGCGTATCACGCTTGGTCGCTTGTCTGAATCTTCCACTCAGCTTGCTTCGACTTCCGAACATATGAGAGTCGTTACTGAAGTATCTTTACAGGGAATCCAGCGTCAGAACGATGAAATCGAGCAAGCTGCTACGGCAGTGAATCAGATGAGTGCAGCTGTAGAGGAGGTGGCGCGGAATGCTGAACATGCGAGTGTTGCGGCAAAAGAGTCGAGTCGATCTGCCGAGCGCGGAAAGCAACGGGTCGAAGAGACCATTAGTGTCATGGGGCAGTTGCACGCTGCCGTTTCCGATACCACATCAGAAATAAATGGTTTGGCTGAGCAGGTGCAAAGCATCAGTGGTGTACTAAGCGTCATTCGTAGCATTGCCGAGCAGACAAACCTGTTAGCACTTAATGCTGCAATTGAAGCGGCCCGAGCAGGGGAAGCTGGACGCGGCTTCGCGGTTGTCGCTGATGAGGTACGCGCATTAGCACATAGGACGCAACACTCCACTAGCGAAATTGAACAGATTGTCACCGCTATCCAAATGGGTACTGGTAAGGCGGTAGCGTCTATGGATGTCAGTAATCGGTACGCACAGGATAGCCTTGAAGTCGCTACTGCCTGTGGTGGGGCCCTTTCGACGATAAGCCATTCTGTTACCCAGATTACTGAACGGAATATGAACATTTCAACGGCGACAGAAGAGCAGGCTCAGGTCGCGCGCGAGGTCGACCGAAACCTAGTTGGGATTCGTGATCTTTCTGCCAAAAATGCTGCGGCCGCTAATCAGACCGCTACAGCCACGAATGAATTGGCTCAACTCGCGGTGGACCTTAATCGAGCTGTACAACAGTTCAATCTATGAGCGGGGCAAGTCCAAATATCATCTGAGAGGACTTTGTTTCTTTCCAGGTGCAACCGTAAGCGCCCATGAAATAGGCCTTCATGTCGATCGAGGTGAAGCCAATAGGGTTTTTTCCAAATACTTGTGGATGTTGGTGCTGGTGCTGTTTTGACCCAAGTTGCTGACTTCAGCTAACCCTTAGGCGGTCTGTGAAGACATACATAAGACCATCGATTACCAAGTATTCGGGTAGGTCATTGATTTCCGGTAGCCTGGGTCAAAACTGCATCAGCGCCAACAGCTGCATCAATTTTGCTAATCACTGGCTGTCGTTCCAGTACTCAGAACGCGGCTGTGTTCGATTATGGAAACTCATATAACCCAACCTATACGGCGGAAGGTGTGACGAATCCCCTAACAGGTGCACGAGAGCCGCCTTGCTCAGAATTCTCGTCCAGTTACGCAATGAAATGCATGGAGCGATATGAGGAGGTCCATGGAAAGGCCGCTTTCGAGAAGGCTTTTGGAATACCTGAAAAGGTTAGTCAGCAAGCTGCACTGTTACGAAACCCCGCGGGCTGTGAAAAGCAATTAACGGCAGCAGAAGTGCGCTCAATAATGGTGGAGGTTATCCAGCAGTACGGAGTTCAACAGTGCGGTGCGATTCAAGTCGACAGTCGTCGTGCAGATGGTGCTCCAAGCCCTAAACCCAGTCCGACACCAGATAATTCAGGCGTAAGGCGTGCCGAAGGTCATAGGGCCGGATGGGATGCGTTACAGGGTTTTGAGACAACACCACCGAGGCCGCCGACGGATGGTGGCCGAGCAGGCGGGGGTGGCCCAGGCGAATCGCTTAGACATGACTAAGCCCTAATTATAACAAGGAGATCACAGAATACCGACGCCTGAGCCCACAAGCTAAGACCGCTGACAGGTGTGAGCCTCGCTGAGCTTTCTACCCTTTCGCGCTGGAAATAAATTTGACACCCGCAAAAACGGCGTGCGACATTTGTCCACGTTTTATGGAATGTGGACAAATAAGGGTCGGGTTATTTTGAAAGGTCAAGACATTTTACTGTTGTACAAGATGGCGAGCCTTCACGCGCAGGAAGAGGTGTCACCGACAGGTCGCCAAACTGTGGCATGGGGTGGCCTTTCCTTGATTGACCTACTGCCCGATGATTATAGCGCCGAACCGAAATTCATCACTTCCCCTTCGTCTGACGAATCCACCCTCGACATAGGAGTGGTCGTCTCGCGTTTCTTCGACGCGGATTCGTTTAAGTGGCAGGGTTGGGACGACGATGAAGACATTCGCCAAAATAGGACTTTAGCGAAATGGGACGACCGTTACACGCTAAGGGCACTCGCTGAATCCTTGGGCCTGAGCAAAAGTGAAATCTCAAATTCAATCGTCCGGTGTCGAGAGGCTGGGCTTGTAACAAACGACTATGAAACCTCCCTACCCAAGGTGAATCGCCCTGCTCTTTTGAAGATCACTGAGCACGCCCTGAAGTACTTCTTCCCAGTAAAGCCTGGCGCCCTTGTGAGGGGGATTCCAACCGGGTTCGCATCTCCTGTGCTCACCAAGCACCTTAAAAGCGCTGGAGAAATTATCCATGTCTGGCCCGACCCTCAAGGAAAGGAGCGAGGCCAAGCAATCGAGCCGATCTACAAGACCGTTCCAGAAGCTGTAAAGAACGATCGCACCCTGTACCACTACTTAGCCCTAGTAGACTCCATCAGGCTGGGCGGGCCACGCGAAACCAGCGTTGCAATTCAACTCCTAAAGAAAGGTATGGGCCTTTGAGCATCGCCTCAGATCACAACTATGAGATGTTGAGCGCCGTCGCTGAAGGATTAGGCGACGAGCTTTTGAATGAGGTCGCCTTCGTCGGCGGCTCTACAACCTGGCTTCTTTGCACTGACGACATTGTGCTGGACGACATCCGCAGCACCGATGATGTTGATCTTGTGATCGAGCTTGGTGGCATAGCTGACTGGCAAAGACTTACAGAGCGCTTGGCGACACAAGGTTTCAAGATTACCGCTGAGCACAGTGATGTGACATGCAGGTTCAAGTTCAACGACGTCATTGTCGATGTGATGCCATCAGTAAAGGAGATCCTTGGGTACGAAAACCGATGGTTTGTGGATGGTTTAGCGAACGCAGAAACCATTACGCTTCCCAGCGGGATTGCGATCAAAATTTTCAGACCAACGTATTTTGTCGCGACAAAGCTCGAAGCATTCAAAGGTCGCGGCGAAGGCGATGCCTACCATAAAGATGTCGAAGATATCGTTCTGGTGGTGGACGGTCGAGAGAGCCTGCTTGAGGAGGTTACACAGGCAGATCAGGAGTTGCGAACGTATATCGCGGCCGGTATTGCCGGACTGCTGGCGCTCAACTCTCTTCAATACGTGATTGAAAGTTCGCATTCAGTCAGCGCAAATCCTGGTCGAGGCCAGATTATTTTTCAGCGTCTAAAACAGTTGAGCAACGTCAAATGATCCGGTACTCAACAAGGACCGTTAAGGGTCAGGATCGCGACGAAAATCGGGATCGCGTCGGGGCGGCGTTTGATGGCGTTCGAGGTATTTTTGTCGTCGTCGATGGCACCTCCAAGCCCGGCAGCGGGCAATTGGCCCAGGCATTGGTCGATCAGATTTTCACAGGGTATCAGGCACGAATCGAAAATGGTGTTTCTGACTCGGGTCATGACCAGGTCGAGACACTGCTAAAGGATGTGCTCCAGGACGCACACTCCTCACTCTTCTCGGGCGGAGTCACAGGATCGGCAAGTTATCTCGTCGCAGTGGTTTCCGGTGAACTGCTTACCGTTGCATATGAAGGTGACTGTAGCGCAGGCGTAACGTCCCACACTGACCCCATCGCTTGGATCACTGCACCACACTGCCTCGCCAACTGGAGGCGTGATCGCAGTCATAGACAGCTGGCAACAGACAAAGGTCGGCACCAAATCAGCCGCAGTTTCAAAGCACGGAAAAAGCCAGATCCAGAATTCGTCACAAGAGCGGCCATCGCGGGTGAAACACTGGTGTTTGCAACTGACGGTTTCTGGGCTGATTTGAGCGATGCAGCGCAAATTCAACTGCTTGGGCTCGACGCTCCCGACCCCACCCATGTCGATGACGACGTCACCTGGATAGTGGTGCAAATATGAAATATCCGAGAACGTTGCGAGGGACAGCGAACGGCTCCGTATCGACGGAAACATTGCTTCAATATGCCAAATACTTGGCCAGTGAGATTGTAACAATATCCAATGGGAATCGAACTTATACCGCCAGCATCATCGAGAACTGGCGATATCTTGATGGAGATTTCGAATTCACTTTTACGGAAGGGGCACTTGAGTTTATTCAGGCGACAGACGACCCTCGGGGTGACATCGTCAAGGTGCTGTTCGCTGAGGTTGAATCTAAATAGCGCAACTGCCCATTCAAACTTCTAATAGTCTAAAGGTTAATTCCGCACACAAAAAAGCCCCCGAACTAAAAAAATACGGGGGCTTAGTATTATTGGTAACGCGTTAGTACCCTACTTGGAAACGACGGCCTGAATACCATCGTGACGATCTTCAGCACGTTTTGGGTTAGGCACAAGTTTGCCATCTTTCCAAACATAGCGAGCCACAGCTTCCTTGGTAGGGTGGCCGGCGTCGTTCTTTGGATTACCGCTGCCATTGCCGCCATTACCTGCATTGGCTCCGGTTGCAGCGAACAGAGCGACGATTGCGAAACCCAATACAGTTTTTTTGATACCCATCGTTACATCTCCTTGCGGCACTACGGCCAAATAATTACTTAGTTCTGCAAAGTCACATTTGCTTTGCTTACGAAACTAAATTAACCCCTAAGCGCCGACATGCAACCCCATAGAAATCGTTTTTTTTAAAAAAACCACAACTTTTTCAATGTTCTAAACGGACACTGATATTTCTTAATAATGCTTCTAAACATCGCCCACATTAGATGGACCACCAGTTCATGCCTGAACACTATAAAAGTAAGTCAGGATCTATCACCCACGTGCGACCTTTACTAATAACGGCCGGCGGTCTCTTATGAAGGGCATAGACAAAATGACGAGTCGTGATTTTCCCACTTAGATAATGTGACAGAGCGCTAATCACATAACGCATTTATCCCTCCTTTGGACCTCATTCAGCACGAGCCCACCAGGCCGGTGAGCTGGCTTGAAAAGATTCTTTTGATACGAGGAATAGGACCTCATCACCTAACCCTGACCGAGCAGATGCTGCGTCGCCCCCATCAAAAGCGAGTTGCATCGACGACCCAGCAAATCGGCAAGGATTTCAGCATCATTCGCCGCATCCACACAGTCACGATCAAGCGCGAACTTGAGTGCGCTTTTCAGCCAATCACTTACCGCCGGCGATTCAATCAATTGAGCTAAGGCTGACTCGACAAAGACAGGACCTTCAACCTTCCCTTCTACCTGCCGGAGTTGATTGTCCAAAGCGTCTTTCAAGAGAATGCAGCGCTGTTTCTGCTGCTCGCTCTCCTCCTCGGCCAGAAGTCGGAGTTCGTGAGGCGTCAGGCCAGACGTGCGCTGCAGGGTAACCACGATGTCGCCACCATCTGGATACATTGCACTATCAAAGCTGAGTTGAATGTAATTCTCAGGATTACTCTCATACAACTGCTGCCCGAGCAGTTCTGAAAGAAGGTGCGCTGCTCCGCCTGCCACCTTCGTAATCGGACTCCCGTAGGTTCGAACAAACTCAACCATCTGGCAGGCACTCACCATTTGTTGGCCAAGAAGTGTCCGAAGCTGAATGGTCTCCGCAAGCAAATCCTTGTACGAGGGCAGATCGGCGTCGCTGGCTGGAGAGACGGCCGGCATGGAGTCACTGGTAGGCATAGGGAAACCTCTTCGGGTGGAAGAATGAGGCTATCCCCTACCGCCCTCCTGCCAGTTCTGTATTAGCCCCAGAATAGGGGCATGATTTAGAAGGACCAGAATAGTTTTCCCAGAAAGGTGTAATTTATTTCCTGGTACTCGGCCTGACCCGAGCCTTCAGAAAATCAGCAAGAGAAGCCTGCACTTGGAGAGTTGGCTTGTAGTCCTGCGGGGGACTCCGGCACCCGCCCGATGGAACCCAGTCACTCCCCCATCTGAGAGTTGCATAAATCGGCTCTCGCACGCCGCAAGTCTAAATAATCCTGTATGGAAAACATCGGCGATTGCGACGACCTCACACCGTAGGCTTTGAGGATTGGGAGAACGGTATCAGGTAGCGGGAGCACACGCCGGCACTGCCCATAACGTAGACTATAAATCCTACATGGCCAGGAACGATGAATCGTTAGATCTGAGGCATCCGGATAGGGTGTGGCTGCAACCATGGTCTGCATCGGACGCCTATGCGCCTTAAACAGCGCTACGCGATTCTTCCCTTCCGTTGCTACGATCAGCGGCAATGAGCCAATCTGACATGAACGCGGTGCAAATAGGTTCCTCAGCATTTCGCGACATGCATATTCATCAGACCGGTCCATTGTCTGTTGGACGGCTATATCAGAACGCTCATCGTCTGTGTAGTAATTGAATGTTCCCGAGACAATCATCCGGCAGTCGATTGTCATTGGCTGTGCCTTGCTGGCATTAAACAGAACGTCAGAAAATGGAATCGTCAGCTCTACAAATTTGCTGGGGAATGTAGCTGTCCACCTACGCTCGGGTACTGTCCATCCCTGCACCCTACGTTTAATCCGATCGATCCATCCACCAGGAATATAGGCTCTACCCTCGACATCAAACCGATCCTTCGAAGCAACAAATTCCGCCACTGCACTACTTAAAACATCGCTCAGGACGTTCTCCTGCTCATATGGTATTCGCGCCATCGACGACCTCTCACAGTTCCCCCTCACGGCATGCACTTTGCCTGATATTGATACTGACTGGCAGCCTGGCTGGCCAAAGAAAAAGCGCCAAAGCGGCACCGTTACGTTTCACCCTTTGCCACCGCGTGAAATCTTGATTTTTTTCATTGAGCCAAGCCGAACACGCAGTGGTGGCCAAGAGTCTTGCTGCCCACCAGCGTCCCCACATTTTTGGCACATGCTTCGAGAACCACGCATTCATAGAAATCCCCCCTCTGTAACTACTGTCGCAATTCGACTGCGTGCGCATGCCAAGCGAAAGCCATGAATGCCATGTTCAACCTGAATTAAATCGTGCAAGAAGCCATTCCGCCCCTATAGAGGGAATCGCTGACCCTCACCAGGTATCGCGGGTAGGTAGAAGTACCAACGTCAGCTGGCCCAAGGCTTAGTTGCCTTAGCCAGTCATGCTGCCAGTTGCTTAATTTTATGCCTCAGGCATGATTGCCGTGAGCGTACGCCAACGCTTGCACGCCCACCTGGGCGAAGGCCGGATCAGGCCATGGCTTCAAAAACTTCCTTCGAAGCATTGCCTATCGGTAATGCGCCTTGTGGGCGTGGCGTTAAAGCCGAGCAGGAGATTGCTTTGTCCAACGAAACCCGATTCCCATCCGGCGCAACTATTGATCAAGTCAAGAAGGACGCCAAAAAGCTCGCCAAGTCTCAGGGTATTCCACTCCACCAAGCTCAGGATGCAGCAGCGCTTAAGCATGGCCTTGCCCTGCCTTGGAACCGAGTAAACGAGTGGCTAGCCGGCCAGAGTAGATCTGCTATCGCCAGCTTCACCCTGCCTCTTGATAATGGTGAAACCAAGACCGTCAACTTGACCTCCGAACAACCTCTCGTAATTGTTTGTGGGTGGGTCGGTTGCGGTAAATCGACGACGGCCCTTGTTCTCGCCGGCCAGGCCATGGCCACGACCAATGCCAGATTGTTTTTCCTCACATCAAAACCCGTTGGCTGGCCACCTGCAGTTTGGGATTCCCTTTACCGGGATTTCCCTGGTCGGTGCCTTGAAGTAGGCGATGTTCATAATTTCGATCTAGCTCAAATTAACCCCACGGCCGGTGACATCGTAATACTTGATGAGCGCTACCAAGGGGCGCGAAATCAAAGCCTTCAACGCCTAATTGAGCAGGCTAGATTTTGGAAAGTTGGCCTTTTCGTCTGCAAGCAAGGCGGACCATCAGATATGGAGTTTGAGCTCACGAAATCTCACTATCCGGATCGTGGCATTCCACTGATAGTCGAAGGTAAAGGAGGGTTCATTCGCCATGGCGAACATGCCACTTTCACGGCGACTGGATTCGAACAAGCCAAGGCTTCTGGACAACCAGACCGAACATCCTGGACTGGACAATTCACCATCACAGTGTCCAAACCCAGCGTTCTTGCAAAAACGTAAGTCCTAGGAGAATGCCTCGCATGTAACCCTATTCGGATCACTGCGATGCACCTTTGCGAATCTCATACTACTGACACTGTCATCACCGCGGCGGCAACGAGAAAAAGGTTGCCCCTACCTCCTCTCCATCCAAGTGGTGATGTCGTAGGCGAACTGCTCTCTGCGGTTGATGACGGGTGGTTCGAGTTACCTAAAGGCAGAAATCGGTGCTACACCCACAGGCAGTTTTCCCGGATATCAACTCTCGTCCAATCACTACCTGAGGTTGTCCAAGTACAGCAGAGATCCCGCACGTGGTGTGCGGCAAAACGAGTGGAACTCGGAGAGCGCTTTAGCTTTTTCTTCGGACTGCCCAACACTTTTCCCGACATCGTCCAACGAGCGGCCTCCATACCCTACGGTGGCCCCCGGCGACCTCGCGAATTCAGAGCGGGAACCTTCCAAGCTGTGAATCTTCTTCACTGCCTCCAGGATGCAATTTCAGCGGCTGCCCAACTAAACGATCTGATGGACGCACTGGATGCGCCAGATATGTTCGATCGCAATGCGAAAATAGAAAATCAGGTTGCTCGACTTCGCAAACATGGCCAGATGCATTACCTCGACAAATACGTCTATGCCCTTCGTGGTAAGTTTCTTTGGAAGGATGATCAGCAGTGGCTGCGCGATGTAAAGGAAGGTCGTATTTCAATGACTGACTTTGACGATCGCGTTGCTGCTAGGGAAGCGCGGAACGAACAAGCCAGCGTTTTGCATTGGAGGTCTGTCTACGCGTTGACACAGCAGTTGGCTGACTTCTTTGAGGGCGCAGGAACATACCACCACGGCACACTCACGAGGCGACTTAGAGAGCAATTTGGCAGACGAATAAAGCTTTTGCGCGAATCAGCATCCTGCGGCTCTGGATTTGTGCTCGAACTCGAAGACGGGCCGATAATTGGCAGCGGGAAAAAAATTGATGAAGGTTTTGTGTTTGTAAATTTTGTCATCGCCCTTGCGGGTGAGCTCGAGTCAGCTTCACCAGATGTCCACTCCTACTTCTCGGCTGTAGAGAGGGCATCGGAACGATCGACTGCGGTTGCATCGACACTGCGACGGGTTGTCCGGCGTATAGATACGCTTGAGCATCAGAGCGCTCGCTGTTAACTGAAGCGCCCACCAGGTTTCGGCAGTACTCGCGATTTGTTCATCACGCAGCCGTTGGACGCTGGGGGCGATTCAGTTAGCAGGACCCCAAGCCAGCTAAGCTTGGCTCATACGCGCTCACTTAACTTCAGTGGAAAGACGAATCCAATCTGACGCTGGGTTCTGGATTGCACAGTTTCCTGTCTCGCCTTGAAACCCCGGAAACTTAACAATTCCCAGGGAAGGATTCGTTTGGTAAAACTTGCCCAGACCGCATGGCCCGAAATCGACAGTGATGTCTTCCAGAGGCCGATCGTAGCTCATCGGCCTACTCGAGGGAGTGAGTGCGCCTTTGGCGATCTGGGCCTTGCCATTGACGTCCACACTGGCCATCTCAAAAGTCTTCTGCCCGTCCTGATCATAGATCTGAACGTAGTTGCCTTGCGTGGAGGGGAATTCAACACGACGGTGATCACTGGCTTCGCTTGCGTTGGCCAAGAGGGCGAGCGAGAGGGACAAAGACCCGAGTACGAAATGCATCTGCTTCATTGGTATTTCCTGGTGAGTGCGCTGACGACGGGATGCGAAAGCGCGTTAACTCACAAGATGGGGGCGACCTGGGAAAATATCCAGTAGTTTGGAGATGATATTTCCGGTAGCACGCCAGCCCTATCCACAACGCTTAGTAGCTTTGCACGTGCGCACACAGAGGATGGTGAGAAACGCGGCGAAGACTCAATCGCCACCAGGTGTTGCAAGCCGCCCTTTTAAATCACTATCTGTAGTGACCTGCATTTGAAAACGTCCCGACCTGCAATCATCGCGGTTTTCGACCAGGATTAACTGCGAATGACCGACCCGGCCAACCAGCATTAATTACGAATGAACCAGCATTGATCCGCGCCAACCTGCATTCCATCATCGCCAGCCAGGATTAGCTGCAAATACAGCGGGGCTTGTAGGTAGGCGATCACAGGCAGGGCGATGCGATCAATTCGCCGTCCGGCGGTGCTACCAGATGCCGCTATCTAACCGAGTCGAACTCCCCCAGCAAATTCGGCGATCTGGTACGGCGACCGAGCCAGACCACTTTGAGCGCTGATTTCAGAAGGCTCTGATCATGGAGCACAACCGCGCGAGCTTTCTCGCGCTTGCGCTTATCAGCGCCCTGAACGGCCCCCATGCTATATCGCGCAGCCAAGCATGGGCCTAAACGCCTCCACCTTAGAATTTATGTCACATTACTGGCCTGACAGACCCTTTGCATGCCTTAGATCAAATGACGAGTTAAGTGACAAATTTTGACGCCTGGGCCTTTCTCGCGCACGCTGTCACATAATCGAACGTATTTGTTACAAAGGGGAAAGTATGCTGATCGGCTACATGCGGGTATCGAAAGCGGACGGTTCTCAGGCAACCGACCTGCAACACGATGCTCTGATCGCGGCAGGAGTGTCTGCTGCACATCTGTATGAGGACATGGCCTCGGGACGGAAGGATGACCGGCCTGGGTTGGCCGCGTGCCTGAAGGCTCTGCGCGATGGCGACACGCTTGTGGTGTGGAAGCTCGACCGCCTGGGACGCGATCTCCGCCATTTGATTAACACCGTCCATGACATGACCGCCCGCGGTGTTGGCTTGAAGGTGCTCACTGGTCACGGTGCGGCCATCGATACCACCGCCGCCGCTGGGAAGCTTGTTTTCGGGATCTTCGCGGCACTGGCCGAGTTCGAGCGAGAGCTGATTTCCGAGCGGACGCTCGCTGGGTTGGCTTCGGCGCGTGCGCGTGGCCGGAAAGGTGGCCGACCGTTCAAGATGACGGCTGCCAAGCTGCGCCTGGCTATGGCGGCCATGGGGCAGCCGGAAACCAAGGTGGGTGATCTGTGTGAAGAGCTGGGCATCACCCGGCAGACACTCTACCGGCATGTTTCTCCCACGGGAGGCCTGCGGCCGGACGGCATGAAGCTGCTACCTGGCGTTAACTCATGACGGTGCTGACGTATCGACTCACCGAGTTGAAACAGAGCCACCAGGCCCTTGAGCAGCGCCATCAGCAAGGCTGAGCGATGCCTCACTGAGAGCCAGGCCACTCTGGCCGTGATCGAGCGGGAACGAAGTCTACTGGCGGAACGCTCGACCCGAACGGAACCCAATTGACTCAGTGGACCACAGAGAAGCTGGCCCTCCCGCAAGACGACGCGGTGCGTTCCAGCGAACTGGCGGAGTTCAGGACTCTGAAGGTGAGCCAGTCAACGCTACCTTGAGGTTATGGGCGTCGGTGCAGCAGTGACCCTGACTATTTCCGACTCATCAAGTCATCGGTAAGGTCTTGTTTAAATGCTAAATCATTGGTTGGCACGGGGCAGCTGTTAACGTACTAGTGGAGCACTAATGCTATGGCTCATACTGCGCTTAACCGCTAAGTCTCAAAAACCGAAAGGAGATTGGAAGTGCGCTACATCGCTGTTTGCGTATGCCCTCGCTTTTTCGTCTGCCTACATCGAGCTTGATACGGGCACTGGTGCGCTTCTTCTCTTCGGCGCTGTACAGCTAACTATGGTTCTCCATGGACTGTCCAAAGGGGAGCGCATGTCCAATACGCGACAGTGGTCCACCCTACCCTTCATGCATCCCAGCACCCCGACCACACACGAGTTCATCATGGCGTACTGCATCCAGGACATCCTCGACAACACTTCGCTACAGACACGCTTGCTGGGCGGCGCTGCTGGCGTCGGCCGGCAACTGCGCTGGGCGCATGTCTGCGAACTCATGGACCCCACCGAATGGCTCGGTGAAGGCGACCTGCTGATGACCACCGGCATCGGTATTCCGATCGAGCCGCAGGCTCAACGGCTCTACGTACGACGCCTGGCCAAGGCCCGGCTGGCCGGGCTGATGATCGGCGAGAACATGCAGGCGCCAGCGGACATCTCCGCCGTGCAGGCAGAGGCCGAGCTGCTCGGGCTTCCGCTGTTGATGACGTTCTATTCTGTACCCTTCTCGGCCGTCACCCGCGCGATTCTCGATGCCAGCAAAGAGGAAGAGTACCAGCGGCGAATGGCGGTCAGCCGGCTATACGAAAGCGCCCGCCTTGGCTTGCAGGGGCTGGGGCTGGCGGCCTTGCTCAAGCGCCTGGCCAGCGACGTTCGCTCACGGATTTACCTATTCGATGCGAGGAATCTGCAGCCGTGGCAGGATGATCTCGACACGCTCCCGACGAGCTGGCGTGACGCGCTGGGCCAGCGGGAGATTCCCGATGCCGTGACCCGTTGCAGTGACGGGTCCGAGGAAGCACTGGTCATGGCCCTGCCGTCGACCCGCCACTGCCACCTGCTCGCCACCGCCGGCGAGTTGCTGGACTATGGCCTGTTACACCATCTCGTGGGCGTTCTGGGGACCGAGCTCGTGCGCCTGCAGGCCGAACACCAGCGCCTGCTGCGCCTGGGCTCGGAACTGCTCGACGACTTGCTCCAGCAGCGCCTGACCGAGCGTTCGGCGCAGGAGCGACTGGCGCAGTTCGGCTGTATGGTGGAACAGGCTTGCCTGGTGGTCGCCAAGGCCGCGTCCACCGAGCAGGAATCTCTTAAGCAGCGCCTGGCCCGGCTGGACGCCGGCATTGCCGTACGCCTCCAGGGGGCCGAGCTGATCGCCCTGCTGACCGATCCTCGCGCGGCCGAGCGTCTGCAGCACGAGCTGGACTGCCCGTTCGGCCAGAGCAACCCGCTGGGTCATGCGCTACGGACACTTGAAGCACTGCGCGAAGCCAGGCTCGCGCTGGCACACGCCACGCCGGACCGCCCTCTGGTGGTCTATGCCGACGCCCGCGACGAACAGTCCTGGTTGCCGAGCAGCCTGGACGATGCTGCCCGCGTTCACCGTTTGGTGCTGGGCAGCCTGGCGGATTACGACGACCAACATGGCGCCCGTTTTCAGCATACGTTGCGGGTCTTCCTGGAAGACAACCGCTCCTGGCAGAAAGCCGCGCAACGCCTAAATGTGCACAAGCAGACACTGGTGTATCGCATTCGACGAATAGAAGAGATCACCGGTCGCTCACTTGAGTCGACGGAGGATGTGGCGGTGCTGTGGATCGCACTGCGCTGCGCCGATATCGCCCGGATCAGCGATTGAAGCAGCCGGCGCCGACGCGCCGGCCTGCCGAGGGCATCTGTCAGCCCAGGATCAGATAGGCCTTGCGCACGGTCTGACGGATCTCCCAGGTGCCTTGGGTATTAGCGGTGAAGTACAGCGCATCACCGGCACGGAACTCCACCGGAGCGCCATCATCCGGCGTGAAACTGCCCTCGCCGCTGATGATGTAGCTGTACTCAGCTTGCGCCACCTGGCGGCGGAAGCGGCCTTCGCTGCACTCCCAGAAACCGCTGGTCGCGCCGCCGGACACCGAGCAATGAGCCGCCAGACTCGCCTTGGCCACCGGCTCGCCCAGCGGCTGGCCGACCGCCAGCGGATCTGTGAAGCAATGTTCGCCGTCGATACGAATGAGCGTTGGGTTCATGTCATGTCCTCAAGATTTGTCTTCCAGCCCAGCGGGGGCGAAACGCGCCAGGAAGCGGTCCAGCACAGCGGGAGGCATGCCGGCCAGTTCTGCACGTTCCTTGCGGATCACGGCATTGCGAACCATCGAGCCGCCGATATAGCGCAGGGGTTCGGGCGGGAAACGGCGGCAGGCGCGTTCCACCAGCGGGTAACGGCTCCAGGGGTTGTCTACGCCCAACGCAAGGCTCGCCAGGATGCGCCCGCCCAGGCGGCTTGGCCCTACTCCGTTACCACTCCAGCCGATGCCGTAATGGATGTTCGCTTGGCCGCCCAGGCGACCGAAGATGGGCAGGCTGTCGTAGGTACGGTCGATCGGACCGGACCAGCGATGGGTTACCCCAACATCGCACAGGGCGGGGTAGGTCCGGCGCAGGTCCGCTTCGGTCAATTCCAGACTGGAGGCATCCTCGCTGAACACCGTGCCGATGCGCGAGCCGTAGGCGAGCGCGCCAGTCCCTTTGCCAAAGGCGATACGCCCATCCCGCGTGGTGCGGTAGTAGTCGACCATTAGTTGTGAGTCGGTGATGGCCTCGCCGCCCTTCCAACCGGTGGCGGCCAGGCGCTCGGGCACTGCCTCGGTGACCACGATCGAGCTGTTCACCGGTACCATCAACGCTGCCAGCTCTGGAAGCGCTGCGGCCCAAGCATTGGTAGCCAGCACTACTTGCCGAGCCTGTACCTTTCCCTGGCGGGTGTCGACCTGGACCGGTTCGCCGGGCTGGATCTCGGTCACGGCGCAATGCTCTCGGATTTCCACTCCGTTTTCCAGTGCTACCCGCCGTAGGCCGCGCGCAAGCAGCGCCGGCTGGACCGTGGCGTTGCTACGCTCGAACACCCCGGCCAGGTGAATGGCCGACCCGGTGCGCCTAGCCACCTCTTCACTGCTCAAGCGCTCGAAGGGCTGTACACCCAAGCGCTCGCAGGCCGCCAGGGTTCCGTTCCAGGCGTCCACGTGCGCCGGGGTCGTGGCCGTCCACAGCCAGCCCTTGCGCTGGTAATGGGCGTCAATCCCATGGGCCTGGCAAAAGTCGCCCAGTTCCTCGATCGCCTGCTCAGCGCTTTCACCTAGGAATTTTGCTTCACGCTCGTCGCAGAAGCTGCGCAGCGTGCCGATCTTGGGCCACCATGACATCACAAAGCCGCCATTGCGGCCTGACGCGCCACCGCCGCAGACGTCCTGCTCGATGATCATTACCCGGGCATCGGGCTCCATCTGCTTAATGGTCAGGGCCGTCCAGAGTCCAACGAAGCCTCCACCGATGATCAAAATGTCCACCGACTCCTGTGCCAGCGATTGAGGCGTGAGCGAGTCAGTGAAATCGGCAGCTTCCATCCAGTAACTGGGCTTCAATGGAGGGGTCGGGTTTAGTTTCATTGTGATTCCCCACGGTGCGGTATTTTTAGGTACTGACAGTTTCCCAGTACCTGGGGGCTCCAACAATTAAGCTACGGTAGGAAAACGGCGCGGGGGCTCGTTCGATCGTATGAGCGGGGCGTTGGCTGAAGTGCTGGCATTGCGTTTTCAGCAGTTCCGCCCTTATCGAGGGCACTCCTTATCTGTCACCGCGCGTGCTTGCTCACTGCGCAGGGCCTGTAGGTGCGGCCTTGCCCGCGATGAAATCGTACGAATGTATGAGCCACCCCGCCCATTTGTTGGTTGCGACCGATTGAGCCCGCGCGCCCCAAGTAGGAACGTAGGGACGTGCAACCAAAAACAATAAACGCGGAGAAACATCGTATGTGGAGAGTAGGCGTTGATGTGGGTGGAACCTTTACCGACCTGTTCGCCTGGGAGGAAACCTCAGGTAAGCAGGTGACGGCGAAAGTCCTCACCACCAAGCAAGACCGTTCGATTGCGGTCCTAGAAGCCATCGACAAGGCCGGTATCGCCATCGCCGATATCTCGCACCTGATGCATGGCACCACTACCGCGACCAATGCGCTGATCGAGCGCAGCTACCCTGACGCAGTCTTTATTACCACGGAGGGTTTCCGCGATACCCTCGAAATCGGTCGGCAACATCGGGAACACCTGTACGATCCGTACCAGACCAAGCCCAAGCCGATCATCAAGCGCCGCCACCGTTACACCGTGCCCGAGCGTACCAATGTCCGTGGCGAATCCGAACGCCCGCTGGATGTCGCGGCCGCTACCGAGGTCTCTCGGCGCATCCGGGATTCCGGTATCCGCTCCGTGGGAATCGGGTTCATCAACTCTTATGCCAGCGGCGATCACGAGCGGCAGATGCGTGACATCCTGCTTGAGCACTGCCCGGACGTGCACGTCGTGCTGTCCTCCGATACTCGCCCGGTCTTTCGTGAACATGGTCGTTTCACCACCACGGCGGTACGCGCAGCTTGCATGCCAGTGATGGTCAAATACATGGACGACCTGGAAGCCCGTCTGCGCCAGCGCCAATTCACCGGCAAGTTACTGATCCTCAAGAGCAGCGGCGGCGTTATGTCGGCAGAGCTCGCTCGCCAGCATCCCGAGGACATGCTCGAATCCGGTCCGGCCGGAGGCGTCGCCTATGCTGGCTATCTGTCTCAGTTGAGCGGCTTCGAACGGATCCTGCATACCGATGTCGGCGGCACTAGTTTCGATGTGTCCATCGTCGAGCACGGGAAGGGCCTGATCACTCGTGACCACGAGCTCGAATGGGAAGTGCCCATTGTGGTGCCCATGCTCGACATCCATAGCGTCGGTGCTGGCGGCGGTTCCATCGGCTGGGTCGACCAGGGTGGCTCGCTGCGCGTGGGGCCCAAGAGCGCCGGTTCCGAACCGGGGCCTGTTTGCTATGGTAAGGGCGGCACTCAGCCGACTATTACCGACGCCAACCTGCTGCTCGGGCGTCTGGAGCCAACCCTGGGTGGCAAATTCGAGCTAGATATCGCCGCCGCGGAGCAGGCAATGAACCGCTTGGCAGAACAAATCGGCCTGCCGCCGCTGGCGACCGCCGAGGGGATGATCCGCATCGGCTCTGAATACATGGCGCAGGCGGTGAAGAAGATCCTCGTCGGGCGGGGGCGAGACCCACGTGATTTCGTCTATGCCAGTTTCGGCGGGGCTGGCGCGCTGCATGCCTGCTTCGTTGCAAGGTCGATGAACATCCCGAAAGTCATCGTCCCGCCCTATGCCGGTGTCGCGTCCGCATTCGGTGCCACTGCCATGAATCTGCGTCAGGACCTGGAGCGTTTCTACTACTCGCCGGTGAAGGAAGCGAACCTGGGCAAGGTCAACGAAATGCTACTGGAGCTCGAGGAAAGCGCCAAGCAGGTACTGCGTGAGCAAGGCATTGAGCAAGACAGCGACATCGAACTGATCCGCACCGCGCAGATGCGCTATGTCGGCCAGTCGTACGAGGTGGAAACGCCCATTCCGGCGGGGCTTCTGAGCGACGCGCTGCTGCCGGGCATCGAACAGGCGTTTCACGCAGCGCACAAACAGGAGTTTGGGGTTAGCTCCGAGGACTTCGCCCCTGCGTTCGTCTCGTTCGGTGTCACCGCCATCGGCCGCATGGACTCGCCGCCGCCGATCGACCTGGTGAACACCTCAGTCGCCGACGTCGTCAAATCGGTGCGCGATGTGTACTTCGACGGCAAGTGGCTGCAGTGCAAGGTCTATGACGGTGAAGCACTCGGCACCCAGCACCAAATCGAAGGCCCGGCAATCATTGAGTACGAACATGCCTGCACGGTCATGCCGCCGCAGACGCGTGCCCACGTCAATGCCATGGGCGCCCTGATCATCGACCTCGAACAACAATAAGAGGACTCCTCCATGAGCAAGAACCTTTCGAACACCGATTTTGGCCAGGACATCGACCCGATCACCTTCGAGGTCATGCGCAGCATCTTCGAATACGCCAGCGACCGCATGGCCACGGTCCTGCAACGTTCATCGTTTTCACCAATCCTGGCGGACATGCTGGACTTTTCCAACGCGATCTATGACGCAGACCTGCAGCTGATCAGCCAGGCCGCCAACTGCCCGGTACACCTGGCTGCGATGAAGTTCAGCGCCGAAGAAGCGGTACGCAGCATCGGCAAGGACAACGTACTTGAAGGCGACGTGCTGGTGGTCAACGACCCCTACCGGGGCGGCACCCACATCAACGACATATCCTTCATCAAGCCAATTTTCTACCAGCGTGAACTCATCGGCTACGGCGTCAGCCGTGGCCACTGGATGGACCTGGGCGGCGGTGGCGCTGGCGGCCAGGCGTTCGGCACCCACATCGCCGCCGAGGGGCTGCGCCTGCCCCCACTGAAGATCTTTTCGCAAGGCAGGATCAACGAAGACCTGCTGGCGATCATTCTGAACAATTCGCGAACCCCACACTTTATCAAGGGCGACCTGCAGGCCCATCTCGGCGCGCTGCTGGCGGCCGAGCAGGAACTACAACGTGCGTGTGACCGCTACGGCGCGGCCACCGTGCAGAAAGCCATGAAGAAGATCCAGGCCTACACCGAGAAGATGATCCGTGAAAGCATCCGCAAGATCCCCAACGGCTTGTACGAAGCCGAGGATTACGCCGACACCGACGGCATTGGCAGTGAGCGTGTGAAGCTCAAGGTTAGCCTGGCGATCAGCGACACTTCGATCACCGTCGACTTCTCCGGCACCGACCCGATCTGCCAGGGCGCGATCAACTCGCCGCGGGCCAACACTATTTCGGCAGCGCTATATTCCCTGCAGTTCTTCCTGGCGCCTGATGCTCCGCAGAACCAAGGGATGTTCAACCCCATTGAGGTCGTGCTGCCAGAGGGCTGCTGGCTGAACGCGACGTGGCCAGCACCGACCATCGGCTGTACCACCCTGACGTCCTCGAAGATCACCAGTGCCATCTGGCAGGCCCTAGCCAAGGCAATCCCCGATCGCATCACCGGCTCGACCTGTTCGGAGTGCAACTGGTTCGTCGCCAGCTGTACCTCGGCTGACGGAAAAACCGACGTGTTTTCTGATCTGCCTGCAGGCGGCTGGGGCGGCACGCCGTACGCCGATGGCATGAGCGTGACCATGGATCCCCTGGGCAACTGCATGAACATGCCTGCGGAGACCGCCGAGTTGTTCTTCCCGATCGCATATGAAGCCTTCGAAATTCGCAATGACTCCGCAGGCGCTGGACGTCATCGTGGTGGGCTAGGTGCGGTGTTCAAGGTGCGCTTCTTGGGCGGAGGCGAACTTGGCATGGAAACCTCCCGTACCCTCGAAGGCAGCCCGGGTGCAGCTGGCGGCCTGCCCAGCGCGGTGCAACGCGCCAGTCACCTGCACGCCGACGGGCGCGCACAGGTAATCGGCGGCCTCGACCCCCACGGTGCGTGGACCAATCCGCTGCTGTCTTCGCATAAGTTCGGCGCAGGCGATGTGTTCATGTTCGAAAGCACCGGTGGCGGCGGCTGGGGCGATCCACGCAAGCGTACGGTTGACGAGGTGCTCGAAGACGTACTGGACGAGTACATCAGCGTCGACTCGGCCAGGGAGCACTACGGTGTAGTTATCGATCCGCGCACACTCAGGATCGATGAGGTCGCCACGATGCGACTGCGAGGGGAATAAGGCTCGGCCCCTCTATCAGGGATCATGTTTGAGTGTCGAGTCTCGGAGCGGCCGCTTTGCGGCCCTTTCGCTCGAGTGTTGTTCTGCTTCCCTTCACCACCCAGGCGTTGAAGGGCTCCTGCAGTTCTTCGCCATTCGCCCAGAACTCAAGTTAAACAAACAGGACACTAGGCATCAGTCAGTAACACCCCATACCAATAAAAGCCCGACGCGCCACCGCTTGCCTGTGGCCGAACGGGCAGCTACATCCATAAGAAAGGAGCATCAATGTACCTGTGCGCTAAACGCAAGCTGATCGGTCTGGCATTACTTCCAACACTAATGCTCATGAACTCACCCTCCTACGCTGTGGCGGTCACTGATAATCTGGACATCGGAGGAGCCATCCGCGCCCGTGGTGACTTCGACCCGGATGAAAACATTTCGGAACTCAGCTTCGACACTTTAATTCTGACGACAACCTACACTTCTGAGCGCTGGATCGGTGCTGCGAAATACCGCTTCTATGGCGGCGATTATCCTTTCAGGGGATCTACCGGTAAGGTGGGGGACATATCATTTCCGGAATACGCCTGGGTGGGCTACAAATTTGACGATGCCCATCAAATACAGGTAGGCCTCAACCAGATCCCATTCGGCCTGCAGCATTACTTTGGCAGTATATTCTTCGAAACGTTGGGCAACGTCATTGGCCTCGAAGACGTTCAGGACTTGGGTATCAAGTACATCCAGCAAAGCGGTGATTGGAATTTGCAGGCTGGCTACTACATCAGCCCAGCAGATCAAGGAAAAGGCACCAGTCGGGGCGGCAGGACTTGGTCTCCAAGCGTTGCAGCGGCAGACGTCTATGTCGTTGATGGAAGTAACAACAAAGAACGCGACATCGTGGCCGGACGCTTAGTTCGAAATTTCAAACTTGGGAATTGGCAATCCGAGATCGGCGGATCGATTTTTACATCCTCTCTGGAAAATCGGGACACCAATGATAACGGCCGACGCAATGCGGTTGCAGTCCACTACAAGGGGAAAAATGGCCCTTGGGGTGTTCAGTTGCAAGCTGCTCGTCAGGAAGTGAACCCCCAAAACCCTGGCACTGACAAGGTAGTGACATTCGGTGCACTGGACGGTACCTTCAACGTTGCCTCAAAAGGCGACTTGTATGTAGCCGACCTAAGCTACGACATTGCAGAAAAACTAGGCTGGTCCACGAACATCAAGGTGTATGGCAACTACAGCCTGTTCGACAAGGACGAAGATGCGTTCAAAGATTCACAGCGATTCATTCTGGGAACTTCGTTTTCTGTGGGCAGTACTTTCATCGCTGTCGAATGGCTCAATGGAAAAAATGATCCTTACGTAGGGGCCAGCAGCTATACGCAAAGCGCGGGAGCCGGTGGTACCAACCAGTGGGAAAATCAACTGTATACCAACATCGGCTATTACTTCTAAGTCGCTTGACCTCCACAGAGAGCCGGCGCCAGCCATGTAGGGGCCTCGCCACTGCGGGCATAGGCCGGTAGACAGAATTGGCGGTGCGGCTGGCAGAGCAATACCCCATCTTAAAAAAGTTGCCATTGGCCTGTTGAACGTCAATGCAACGATCATGATGGCCATTTGCCCAGCGTATTGTACAAGGCATCATGCACATGAAGTGTCCATTTGGCGGAATGCGATAGCCGATGCCTCAAAATACCCACATAGCATGTGCGAGTGGGGCTCGTTTGCTCCTGACCTACGAGGTCCTCCGTCGTCAGTTCATCAGCCCGCGGTAGCAAAGACTTCCTCAGTAATGCAATCGACTTCTGACCATTGGTGCAATCGACTTCTGAAAATGACACGTTCTGTGCAGCCGGCTCCTGAAATTGACATCCAACATCAGCTTCCAACTTTCAGTATCCGTCTACACTGAGCTATCACTGAATAGTTGGACAAAACCATGTTGATTGGTTACGCCCGCGTCTCGACCGACGATCAACTCCTCGATCTGCAACGCGATGCGTTGGAGAAAGCGGGCTGTGAGCACCTCTTCGAGGACACCGCTAGTGGTGCCAAGGCCGAGCGCGTGCGGCTGACCGCCTTGCTGTCCACGTTGCGACGGGGCGACACCGTGGTGATTTGGCGCCTGGATCGCCTCGGCCGCTCGCTGAAGGACCTGATCCGATTGGTCGAGCAGCTGGACGCCGCCGGCGTTGGCCTGCGCAGCTTGCAGGAGAATATCGACACCGCCTCAATTGGAGGCCGCTTGGTGTATCACCTGTTCGGCGCCTTGGCCGAGTTCGAGCGCAACCTGATCCGCGAACGCACCCAAGCCGGCTTGTCCGCCGCGCGGGCTCGCGGACGCAAGGGCGGGCGCAAGAAACGGCTCGATCCGGCCAAGCAAGAACTGGCCCTGCGCCTCTATCACGAGCGGCAACACACCGTGGCGGAAATTTGCCGGATGATGGGCATCGGTCGCTCGACGCTCTACAACTACCTGACCGAGGCCGAGCGTGATGCCCAGCGGGCGGCGTAAAATCATTCCGACCGATTCGCTGATTCAATTGCGGCAGCGGCTCGACCGCTTGCCGAAAAAAAGCCCCGAAAGGACTGCTCAGGTGGCCGCGATAGCCGAGTTGTACGGCGTGTCGCCAAGCACCGTATACCGGGCGCTGAATCTCATCCATAAACCCCATGCGGCTCATCGGGCCGATTACGGCAAGCCGCGTGTGTTGCAGCAAGCCGAGCTGGAGTGCTACTGCGAGCTGATCGCCGCGCTGAAACTGCGAACCACCAATAAGCAAGGAAGGCACCTGTCCACCCGCCGCGCCATTGAGCTGCTGGAAGACTACGGGGTGGAGAGCGAGCAAGGCTTGGTCAAGGCGCCCAAAGGGGTGCTGACCCGCAGCACGGTGAACGAATACCTCAACCGCTGGCATCTGGATCAGTCACGGTTGTTGCGGCAGCCTCCAGCCACGCGTTTTCAGGCGACGCACAGCAACGACTGTTGGCAGTTCGACCTCTCGCCCTCCGACCTCAAACACATCGACAAACCGGACTGGATCGACCCGGCCAGGGGCGAGCCGACGCTGATGCTGTTCAGCGTGGTTGACGACCGCAGTGGCGTGGCCTATCAGGAATACCACTGTGTGTATGGCGAGGATGCGGAGTCGGCGTTGCGCTTCCTGTTCAACGCCATGGCGCCGAAAGCGGACCCTACCTTTCCCTTCCAGGGCCGTCCCAAGCTGATCTACTTGGACAACGGCCCGGTGGCCAAGCGCCGCGTCTTCCAGAACGTCATGCAGGCGCTGGGCATTGACTGGCAGACGCACATACCCGCCGGAAAGGATGGCACCCGCACCACGGCCCGCTCGAAAGGCAAGGTGGAGCGACCTTTTCGCACCGTGAAGGAAGCCCACGAGACGCTGTATCACTTCCACAAGCCGGAAACTGAAGCGCAGGCCAACGAATGGTTGCTGCGTTACCTGGTGCGCACCTACAACACCCAGGATCATCGCGCCGAACCGCATTCACGGATCGATGACTGGCTCGCCAACTTGCCTGTCGAGGGCCTGCGCGAGATGTGCACCTGGGAGCAGTTCTGCCGCTTCGCCCGCGAGCCGGAGCGGCGCAAGGTCGGCGTCGATGCGCGGGTCAGCATCGACGGTACGGCCTACGAGGTGGAGCCCGACATGGCCGGCGAAACCGTGATGTTGCTCTGGGGCTTGTTCGATGACGAACTCTATGCCGAGTTCGAGGGTGAGCGCTTCGGACCTTATTACCCGGTTTCCGGCCCCATTCCGCTGCACCGTTACCGCGCCTTCAAGCGTGGCAAGGCGGATGAGCGATCGGATCGCATTCGCTCGCTGGCTGACCAGCTTGGCCTGCCCATCGCCGCCTTGGCCGGGGACGATGTGCGGCTGATGCCGCCGGCCGTTCCCGTGTCACTGCCCCGCCAACCCTTCGATGCCGAGGCACATGAATACCGGTTTCCCAGCGTCATCGCCGCCAAACTGGCCATCGCCGATGATCTGGCGCAGCCGTTGGCTAAGCTCTCAGCCGACGATCAAGCCTACATCCATCAGGTGCTGAGCGAAACCCTCATACAGTGCATCGTACTGGAGCGCGTGCGGGGCTACTTCCGCCACAAGAAAATAGGAGAAGAACATGCGGGCTGAAGTGATGCAGCACTACGGACTGACGTTGCCACTGAACCAGGCCGGGTACTTTGAAACCGCCCACCATCAACAGTTGATCAAGGACATCAAGGGGGCAATCTTCGAAGGACGGCTGATTGCCCTGTGCGGTGTCATCGGCAGCGGTAAGACCGTGATGCTGCGCCGGCTGCAACAAGCGATGGAGGAGGAAAAGAAGATCACGGTTTCGAAATCACTGGCCATCGAGAAGCACAGCATCAAGTTGGCCACCTTCATCGCCGCGCTCTTCTACGACCTTTCCACCGAGAAACAGGTACGCATCCCGACCCAGGGCGAAAAACGAGAGCGTGACCTGCGCGAGTTGGTGAGGAAGAACAAGCGCCCGGTCGCCCTGTTCGTCGATGAGGCGCATGACCTCAACGGCCACACCCTGACCGGCCTGAAGCGCTTGATGGAGCTGGTCGAGGACGGCGACGGTCGGCTGTCCATTGTATTGGCCGGGCACCCCAAGCTGCGTAACGACCTGCGCCGACCGACGATGGAGGAAATCGGCTACCGCACTGACATTTTCTCGCTCGACGGCATCACTGGTAGCCAGCGGGAATATATTCATTGGTTGCTGGATACCTGTACGGCGGGAAAGGTCGAATCCGAGTCGATCTTGACTGAAGATGCCATTGATTTGCTCGCCACCAAGCTGCGCACACCCCTGCAAATCCAACTGCATCTTAGCTTGGCCCTGGAGGCCGGCTACCTGACCGGTGAGAAGCCCGTGTCGGCAGAACTCGTGCATTCAGTTTTGTCCCGCCAACTGGATGACCTGGAGCCGACTCTCACGCGCCACGGCTACCGCCTTAAGGAACTGGTGGAGCAGTTCGACGCCAAGCCCACCGAGATCAAGGCGTTGTTCAGCAATACGCTCGACCCGGCGCGGGCCGTCGAGCTGCGCGACAAGATGCTGGCAGCGGGCTTGCCGATTTGAGCCCCATTATTTGCAGCTAATCCTGGCTGGCGATGATGGAATGCAGGTCGGCACGGATCAATGCTGGTTCATTCGCAATCAATGCTGGTTGGCCGGGTCGGTCATTCGCAGTTAATTCTGGTCGAAAACCGCGATGATTGCAGGTCGGGACGTTTTCAAATGCAGGTCGCTACACATAGGCCCGCGGCCGACGCAAAGCATACGGCGGAGACGAATACACGAGCGTTACCGGCACGTGTAACTTCTTGAAAATATCGCCCGATGGCCCCCATACCGCTATGCCCAAATCGGTACGAAATCCCAGAAGCTTTACCCCTGATTTTGCGGCATGGAGGTCGCGCTTCGCAGCCTCAGTCAGCCGCCATACACCACGTTCCCCCTTGACCCTTTCCAGAATCCCTTGTTGCTTAAGATCCTGTTGCCTGAACCGAATTGCCCGTCGCGAAATGCTGTGTTTTTCACCACTCTTGCCAACTGGCACACGCTCATCAATCACAGAAAGAGGCACGCCGGTTTTCTGCGAAACACGCTTGTAAAGCTCGGCATTACTTATAGCGGCATCCGGGGTTGCCTGGTAAATGCTGAAGATCTGGTCAATACCGAACAGATCGCCCTGGCCAGGTGACAATTGACGTTTTGCTCGAGTTGGTTTCATCGAAAAAATCTCTCAACGTCTCAGTCAGAATCGGTACGTAGGCTGCTGGGCTTGCTTGGTATTCACCTGCAGCCGACGTTCGACATTCGCCGGGACCGCCTCGACCTCGCGGGCTACAACGATCGGGGAAATTGACCTGATCTCATAAACCTTTACGTCGCCGGCGCCGGCGCCAACAACGAGCACCAAATCCTGCTCGCCGCGGAGATCATTTAAGTGTTTGGTTTCCAGATGATAAATGCCAGGTTCCAACTCAATACGCGAAATGTCTTGTGGCCTGCTGGCCGTCTCATTTTCGATCTTTGTATTTTCATTCTGCGCGAATTCGGCACTCGCTCTGTGAGTGTGCTCGTACAACTCGGATACCTCGACGCGGGCACCGACGGCGACTGACTGATTTTTCGATGCAGGTTCAGCCGACGCCCATCCACTGCCCAGGGTGAAAACAAGGAACGCTGAAACCGCAAGAGTATGGATTTGGGTGAACATATTTCGATCCTGGCTTGAGTTGGCCGCAACCGACCGGTTACGACTCAGGCTACCTGCGTTTTAAGAAGTGCAAGTGGGCTATTGGCCACTCATTCCGGGATCATTTGCCCTGAAGGCGAGAGCTGATTATGGGGTAACAAACAGACTGCAGCAGAAGATGCGATGGAGCGCATCTAGCAGGTATAGCGGCACGTCATCGCACACGTACGGCTCAACCACTGAGGCTCAATCTTCAGCAGCTCCGAACGCATATCTGATCCCTTGCAGGGGGCAGTCTTGGGTATGGGTTGAGTCTAGGGATGAGATTATTTGTCCGCGTATCAGCCAAGACTCAACCAGGACTAGCTGTTGAAGCTAGCACTCGACCGACAACGATTTGCTCCAGGAATCACCATGCAGTTACTGTCAGAAAATCTAGAGAAACGCTACAAAAACTGGCTCATGGCCTTTCGTGTAGCTCAGACGCTTCACATTACCAACACAGGTTTATTTCTCTTGAACCTGTTTACTGAATGGAAATCAGCCTACCGATTCGTCTACGGCGATACCATTTGGCCGGCAGTAGGTATCGCACTGGTGCTCACACTGCTTTTGTCTAAAGCATTTCACGCTTCGCATTTTTACTATGCGCTTCTGGCCGAGAGCGACAGCCAGCCACAGTAAATGACACTGCACCTACAAGCCCGCGTCCGTAGGGAGAAACACGAATGCAACTGCGTTTTTTTGAAGAGGTAGAGTTTCAAACCGATCTCACTTCCTATGGAGTCGGTCGGGTCATTGCCGTTTATCCAATCACTGATGAAGTTAAGGTTCTCGACGAAGACGGCGTTGAATGGACCGGGCCGACCGATCTGGTTTCACCCATCCATGAATAGATGCCTTCCGCGGAGGGGATGCAACCGCACCACCGTTTCAGTGCCTTCAGCGTCGTCTGAATGGCGTCCATGAACAGATAGGATATCGATCACTGAAGAGGGGGGGCCGCGAAGACACACACGCGCACCACCGACGGCACGCCATCTATACTATTTCTACTCTCACGTGGGACTTACAAACGAATGGCCATAGAGCCTTTTTTGACTGTAGGGAAAGCTCGAGACGGCGAGCTCGTCAGCATCGACACTCAGAACAGTGGCTTATGCGACCTCGTTTGCCCTTTCTGTTTGAGGGCACTGGTCGCCGTGCGCGGCCAAGTGAGGATCCACCATTTCCGGCATGACGGGAGTACCTGCAGAGAATCCAAACGTCCCCTGTTTTTGATACCCGGATGGGATCATTTCAATCTTTCGCTTCCGGCGAGCGTCGTTGACGAATTGTTTTACCAAACCAGCAAGTCGTATTTCCCCTCCTACTTAGATCGAAAACCTTCACTCATGATTGGGCGAATGGAGCGATATGGGCTCATCGAGCATGGGTATAGGGGAAACTGGCAGCTGACTGATACTGCTCAAGTGGTAACAGGGATGTTGTCGCTGAGTAAGTTTGATCCGTGGCTACGCAAGCGCCTTCAGGAGCGACTTTGCGAGAAACGCGGGCTGGTAGCTGCGGGGCAACTCCATCCCGCGCATTATCAGGTGGAAGCATCCAGGCAGGAGCAAATCCTATCTGCCACCCTTTACCTATTCGAGCTGGTCTCCGCAGACGGAGCCACGTTTTATAAAATCGGCCGGACACTGAGAAACGTTGAGCAAAGATTGGCTGAGGTGAGTCGAGATATGAAGCTGATGCTCCACGTCCCCATCCAAGGAAAGATCCTCAAGGCGATTGAAGGCGCCGGCCACATTGAGAAATACACCCTCTGGAAATACCGCGCTTCGCTATTAGCAATAGGACGATATCAAGAGTACCTGCAGCTGATGCCCGGAGATCTTCGCGGACTCAAGAGCGAGCTAACGCGCTTCGAGAATAGCCGCGATGCCTTCAATGAGTCAGAGGTTGTCATCGCATCGGGTAAATGGACCAATGAGGGTCGTGTGCCAGGGCCCACTCGGGACCCTGGCTAATCAATCGTGCACCGTGAAGAAGGGAATCTTATCCAACGGAGGTCAAGCTGTCAGAACGCCTGGCATACACTACGATCGGGCACGATCTCACCGATATTCTGCTTCTGTGCACATACAGCAACATCCACTCCGTATGGAAGCTGTATATGTGCGACGTCACCAAAAGCTACCTCGATCCTCTTCGTAACCTGCTGGCTGACCTGCAATGCCTGTATGTCAGCAGGTACCTCCTGCTTAATTTCCTGACCGTTTACGACGTGCGTGTAGGTGCGGCCAACCTGGTAGTTCAGGTTGATTGCCACTGTTGCTGCAGTTGGACTCGAAGAAATGATTTCAGCTGAGCCGTCGACGACTCCAAAACCCAATGAGCAGGCAGTGCGCGATTGGTTACAAGCACGCACTTCCATGGCTGGGAAACTGAGAGGGGTTGCCCCTCTGGAGGTCTCTCGGACATCCCAGCTACCCCCTGTACCGCGCGACTGCTGACCGAACAGGTCAGGCCCGTACGCGGACACAGTCACAACGGCTGACTCCTTCTCGATGGACTTTCCACCGGCACAACCAGCAACCACTACAAAAGCAAGCAAAGACGCGCATCGAACAACTGCATGCATAGAGAAAACCCCGTAAAAATTTACTGCGCTGCCCTGAATGTCCAGCGCTCTAAAACAAAATATCGGACTCAATCAGCAATTTCATTCCAACTGGGGTGCATTTCCAGCACAAAAAAACCCCGGTCTATGACCGGGTCCAGTTCGTGAAAATTGTACCTTTCATCAGCATCCTGTCGACTATGGAACAGAAGCGTCATCGTTGGCTTGCTCGGGGGTCAGCAGCAACGCTCTTTCACTCTCGATATCCAGCAACGCACGTGCACCGGCTTCGCTCATGCCACTTTCCGGAAGGTGTCCCAAGTTTAAAAGCGCAGACAGCCTGGCATCAGCATTGAGGAACTCCAAATCACAACCGCACTCCGTCACTCGCTCCTCGGGTGGAGTAGCTAGCAAATTTTTCAACGTGGCCAAATGGACGCGGGTTTCTTGAATTATCGCGTGTTCTAGTCGAGTCATCCTGGCTTCCTTATGAGGATGGAGGGTTCGCATGATCACCAAAAAGATTGTTTTAGCGCTATCAGAAATGTCTGGCGAGCGCGTCGGACATTTCGCTTTAGCGTCCAGCCATGACAGTGCGTTCAGTTGGCCGAGCCTCGACATGCATGTGTCCAAGCCATTTATCGCTGTCGTCCACACCACGCCGCCAGACTTTACGCTCGGGCCAACGCCAATAGGCTACTTCTCGAGGAGCACCCAGTTTAAGCCAACACACGCGGCTTCCAGGAGTCAAAAGCACATGTGATGCATCCTCCGGGGCAGTAGACCAATCCGCGACCGGCTTTGAAGGAAGCTGAACACTAATCGCAAATACCGCAACAGGCTCTTCTCCAAAATGCGCATGGGTAATGGTCGTCTCTCTATACCCTTGCCAGGGTAACGATAGGCGCCGCGCAAGATCCTCACGCTTGGGATACCCCTTAGTCAGCACAACGGCGTCATAGCTACGCCCTTCCAGGCGCTTACGCCAGTAAGGCGTAACGAGGCGGTACTCCTCCTGTTTCTCGCCTGCCATGATCGCGTCAAAATATTCGCCCTTTAGGGCCAGCGTAAGGGTGGACATCGGTATTCCTGTCGATCAGATTGTGTCTAGGGAGAGTGTTTGCTGGGGACTTACTCCGGTCGGTCGGACCGTGTTAAAGCCCAAGGTCACAGCGTTTTTTTCCTCAATCCAAAATCGCTCACGTTCGGTGATAAACCTGACAGCGTCCGTGCAGTTCTCTGGAAAATCGATTACTTCAATCACGGAAAAATCAAAGTCAGTGATCGGGGTGGACTTGATAATTTCGTGAAATTTACTTTCTCCAGGGTACGTCACGTGCTGCCACCAACGCAGCGTAAACGGTTGCGTGGTCTGACCTACGTACACCCTCCCGGTTGAAATTTGCCGCACCTGGTAGATGACCGCCGGCACTTTCCCATCCACGACAAGCTTGAGGTCACGAATATCACGCGCCTTTCCAGCGGTTGCGCATCTTGCTGAGCAGTAGTCAGCACCACTGTTGTCTGAGTAGGGATCGTTGTATTTGTCGATAGGTCGAAATTTAGCCCCGCACTCTTTGCACTGCGTTTCCCGGAACCGCCTGAGGATGTATTCATCACTTGGATCAATCTCCGATATCCGTAGAAGATAGTGATGCTCATCGAGGTCTTTTTTCAGGACCCGTACCGGGAACTGGCGGCCGTACTCCTCCTCAATAATTTCCTTTGCCTTTTTCCTGTCTGCGGCGGTGACAAGGCCGCTGAAGGCCGGTGGAAATGCCCATTCCGACTCACCGTCGTATTCGGACGTCTTACGTGCTTTGATCTGGTAGTAATAATCAGGCATGCGACGTTCCTCCGATGGCGCTTTGATGATGGGTACCAAGCTTTCGCAAGCAGTAGTAGCAAGTCACCTCTGCCTTGTTGAACGTCACCAACCGCATGTAGCCGCAAAGGGTCCCCCGCTCGCCACGGCTGTAGTGATTTCGCGAGATCTCAACGGGCATACCCCGCTCTGCTTTAGGACAGAAGAAATGAATCTTTCGCGGTCTCATGGTCGGGCACTCTCCTCACCCGGCCGCGTGCACGTTTTAGGGCGACGAGTTTCCTTGTCGTACAGGGTGAAAAGCGCTTCATGGCGTAGCTCGATGAAGTGAACCAATTGAATGTTGTCCGAGCAAACTATTCGGTACCGCCTGCCGAACTTGTCGAGATCATCGTTTTCTTGATCGCAATTCATCGCCAGGCCGTATTGGTCGACTACGGCTGACGTCGGTACCGATGAAATTTCGAAAAAATACCGAACACCCTTCACACAGGTCCAGCTGACGCTGTGTCTGCTGTCTGCATATGCTGTCGGGAGTTGCCGGGGCGGCAGGGGCTTGGGGGTCACTATGATGTAGACGGCGCATGCTGACCCGAGGATAACGATCAGCCACTTGAGAAGGCTCAGCGCCTGTTTGAGTTTACTGGGTGTTGTTCTAGGGGGCATTGGAGAGCTCTCTTAGGCATCAATCCTGGACGATGCCCAATTTTCTCACCCTACCCTAAAGCGCAACCCTTCAATCAACACCCAAGTAGGGGCAAACGGACAGGGAGAACCGATGCGAATACTGGCATCGATCACGCGCGTTTTACGATATCGTTGCGAGTCTCAGAAGTGGCGTGAGTTCGACCGCTTCTGTGCCAGCTCTCAGTCGTTCCGGAGCTCACGTAATAGCCAACACATTCAAAATCGTTCCGTGTCGATGCACGATCGACACCTACGCGCTCTCCGCCGCGGGTGAGATATTCCCCCGGACCATCAATGACCACTTCTAGTGAGATTAAGGGGACGAAATATGCGCTCATGATGGTATAGCTCCGCTGACTTATGGTTTGGGAAATGGCGGACACCGAATCCCAACGCGATACAGGAAGTCTCTCAGATCACCGCAAAGCGCAAGCCCCATACCCACTATGAATGGGGGCAAAAAAGATCACCGAGGATCGGCACGACGAGCAAGTTCAATCGACCAACGTCCGGGTTCCACGGCATGAAGGGAAGTTAAGGCATCCCAAGAAAACATTGTTCGAAATGCCCTGACTGTTTGATTGAGAGAACCGAGGCGTCATTCCACCGCCACAGCGTGGGCATAGCTGCTTGGCCTTTTCCATTTGCATGCATTGGTCCCCATCCAGCTCTTGATTTGCCCCTGGCGCAGCAGTGACACCAGCTGTTACGGCAGCCGACGTACCGTTCATGGACGGCGGATTCTGCTCACCTGTAGAAACTGTCCCAAACCACTCAACAAGGCGATTTCCGTCAATTAGGCGCACGCTTGTTTCCTTAGCGAATTTCCAAGCATCCTTGGTGAATACACCTGAGGTAACCACGTACCCCCCTGCCGCTCCTCGAGCAGACATTACGCCATAGAGTTCGCGCACGACCTGAACGCTCACCTTTTCCGCGCGCCATTGCTTGCATTGAACCAGGAACAACTCGCCTCCGCGGCGCAACTCAAGATCGATACCACCATCAGGTCCCTTCGCCGTTTCATTGACCGCGTATCCCTGCCTGCGGAGAGCTTCGCCTACCATCCGCTCGAATTGATCCCAAGTCAGATTGCGGATTAGAACGCCAGGTTGAGAGGACCGGGAGATGCTTCTAAATTTCCGCGCGCGGATCGTTCGTTGAATCCATCCCAAAATCCCGCCCAATAGAAAAATGGGCGGAATTACAAACTGTCCTATGAATGCGGCCAGCCGAAGAATGTAAAAGCCGATTGATTCAGCGAGATAGCCCGTTTGTACGACCCCCATTGTCGGTAACTCAGAACCACCGTAGTAACGCAGCGTCACGAATGAACCGCCTGCGATTAGTAAATTCGCCCACAGAGGCATCTTCATCGCCACTTTCAGAAGGTCATCGAGGGTCGAGGTCCTGCGCCGATAGGCCATATGGTGCTCCGCAATCAAAAAATGACATTTTGGGGGAATGAAGTATGTACGAACTGCCGATTGGCCCCTGCCCAGGTACTCATCAGTACTTTTCGTGCTGTTCAGGCAGTCATTCTGCTGGCGGTATCACTGGCGCGATAAACTGAAAACTTCTCCAATAATGGGTTCTGCATAGATTCTGGCAAGTTTCTGCATGTCTACGCTGACCAGCTGGAGGGCGAGCACGAACCCTATCGGCGCTGGCAGTCGAGGCGCTGGGGTTAACTGCTCCCATAAGGGGGGTGAACTTCGAGGTTGCGTTATTTCTTGTCGTGGGAAGATTGCGTAGGTCGATGCTGCGAATTCAACTCATGCCCAAGCAGCGACCTAATGAGGAAAAGGCAGCATGAAATATTGGATTGCAATGGGCAGTTCGTGCGGCAGCGTCAAGGTCGCTCAGAAGAGCAACCTACCAGTTGCAAAAAACAGGTCCGAACAGGTGAGCGCTCAATCGTCCGTTGCGGGAATGAACTCACTGCCCAGCAGGATGTACCCGCAAAGGGTGTGGCTGCAAAAGCAGCTCATGTGGTGTGATTGATGCGCCCCCGGCGTGTGTTTGACAGATCCATAGGCATAGGAATTTCGATCATGAAAACTTGCAAGCCCAAACAGCAGAATTTGTCATGGACCCGCAAGGTGGAACAGGTGTTGCGTAAACTCAATTACCAGAGAGCACGCAAGCATCAATGGGGTTCTTTTTGGTCCGTGGGCTTTTATGGCTTGCTGTGGAATACCTTTTGCGAAGTAAAAGCGACTCATTTTTTCGGCGATCAGGCGCAAGAATTAGAGCGCCGTATTATCAGAATTGAACACAGGTATATTCGCCGAAAAGTCGTCATGCCTGCGTGAGCAAACAAGAGAATCAGATGATGATAGTGATACTTGAGTTTTTGATTTTTCTGTTCCTGCTGCCGTACATCCTGTTTGGCGTATTGCTCGCCAAGATATGGGAATCGGTCTGCATGGTCTTTCAGCCGGTTCTTTTGCTTGTTGCGGTCTGGATTGCTTCTCTTGGGATGTTTTTCCTTCCAAGCATGGCACCCAACGATCGCCCGTGGCTGTCGCTGGTTGAATCCATCGCACAAAGCCATGTGTTTGGCGTACCAACACCATTTGCCATTTTTGGCATAGCAGCATGCGTTTTGATCGTGTCTGTAATCGCAAGACAACGGGATCCTGCTCATTGATCTGGGACAAGACCAAGAATGAATGACAACGAGGTGGAGAAGTTAAAACGGCAATTAACCGCCCATATTGAACATCAAACGCGGTGGGTGCGCAGGATTCCCACCCTGCTAGGCGTTTTGGGAATCGTGTTGGCCCTGATTGGCTACTGGCGTTCGGTTGGCCCTCTAACCGCTCTTGGCGCATGCATTAGCATCGTAGGTTTCGGCGCTCAAGCTGTTCTTTGGGTTGGACTTCACGATGAGGACAAGCGATGAAAGGATTGCCTATGGTCCCCAATGGGAGAAGCTGCACCGACCAGGACAAGCGCGAAGAATTCGTTGCGTGACGCGTCTCACGAGCGCCCTGGCGTGTATGCCATTGACGAGGCTGGCCACGTCTTCATTGCCGAAGGCGGAGACGAGTACAACGGCGCTAAATGCTGGGTCGTAGCTGACACGACCAACGATGTACCACTAGCCGAAGCCGCCAGCATTGCTGGGCAGTACGAAACGATTCGTGACCAGGTTGTCGCAGCGGAATACACAAACGATCTGAGCGATGAGGAAATTGCCGAGTTGCGGACAAAAATGGCGGAGCTTTCGAGCCAGTATTTCAATACTCACCGGCGAATCCCTGAAGTAACAAGGAAAAATCATGTCTGATGACAAAAACACAAAAGCTGAACATCCGCGGGTGTTGTTCGTCGACGAGATGAGCAGCTACATGGGCGGCCTAAACGATCGTTTGAAGGAAGACCTGCGCGAGATTGCTGGCGTGCCCAACTCCAAATACCTGGTCAGGGATGGGTTGGTTTTCGTCTTCGATAAGTTGGTTCAACTGGTGAAGGAGCGCCGGGAAGGTCAGTCAGACACGCCACTGGCCGAGCTGGCCTGCAGTATGATCGACGAGGCTACCGTTTCGGCGAAAGAGGCGGTCGAGGCCTGGGGCGTAGTACCAGTTCCCTACGAAATGAAAGCCTTGGTTGCTGGAGAATTAGCCCAGACGGAAACGCCAGCTCATAGTCTCCTAATCCGGCACCGCCCTTTCAACGCTTACCTGCCGGGGTCTTACCAGGACGAAAACGACGTAAAAGCTGTATTCGCCAATATCCTGGTAGGCGGAGTTCAGGCTGGTAGCGGTGATTTCACCTACCGTGGACAGCCAATGACGCTGTGTGAGCCCCTAGATTTGGCGCTGCTGCCGACGCGGCCTGTAACCCGTGAAGGTTTGGAGCCTGCAAGCTGGGTCTACACCGAGTTGGGTAGCATCACCTTCGAGGCCGGTTTTGAGCCCGTCCCGGAAGAGCTGTTCAATCTAGTGAAGGAATCAGAAACGAGTTGGCGTGACGATATCGCCCGCGCAGCTAAGCACGTTCAAAACCGGGCTGACGAATTGTGGGCTCAAACGGCAGATCTGCGAATCGAAACGCTGAACGACCCGTCTGATGAGGTTCCGGAGTACGGCCTGGAAGACTTTGCGGAGCTGCGATCGTATTACCCCGAGCTGTCCTTGCTGTCGGACGGCTCTCTCTACTCATTGTTCGATGTATTCCAGATGGAGTGTCGGTTCATCAATGGGTGGTCGGCGAACCGTGACAATGACTTTCTGTTTTATCTGCTTGGTAAGGTAGTTGATCGCAAGAACGATCACGAGTCGGCGAAAGATGTCGGGGAATGGGTTGCTGATGCCTTGCTGCACGGCGACACCCTGGATGCGGCTCTGGGTTTCGGTCGTGATGCCGCTCGGTACAACAAAGCGATTGGCAAGCTTGCGCACCGTGTAGCCTCAGCCATGCGGTTCCTGGCTGAGGACAAGAAGGCAACTGATCTTCGTGGCCACTCCATCACGACAATGGGGGACGCATTCCGGATCGGCAGGAAATTCAATACCACGATGATGGTGGTAGAGCAGAAGCTTCCACTCTGATCTCACCGGCGAAATACAGCTGCACCACTAGCCCTGCAATGTCGGGGCTATGTCACATCTGGGGGTACGGTTTGCGCGCCCACGTTGAGGGACGGCCGCTACACCATTAATCTGGACGCATCTTCGACCATGATGCAGTAAGCAGGACATTCCGATTATGCCGACTACCAACATCCCGCTTGTTCTGTATGTGTACCGCTGCACCGCGTGCGGCCATGCGGGCGAGTTGAAACTGCCTGAATCCTCGCCAGAGGTGACTACAGCGTGCTCCGCTTGCGGGGCCGAAGTACGGGCAGAGTGGGACGGCGGCGTAGAGTTAACCACCAACGTATCCGAGTAACAGTTAAGCCGTCCCGGTCACCCCAAGTTTGCAATTAGGAGCGTCCTAGCCGATGGTTGCTACCAATCGATCGGCCGGATACTGCCTCAGAAAACTCATAGTGCTGCTGACGGGCGCGTCCAACCACTCGTCAAACTGTGCCGGGGAAAGGATTGCCACCATCCGCTTTTCGTCGCCGGGCTTGTGGAAGTTTTCCATGAGCTGGTGCCCAGAGGCATTCACAGTCAGCATCGTGAAACTCAAGCCTTCTCCCTTCAATGGATCCTCTGGACGCCTCCACTCCCAGAGTCCAGCAATCCCCATGAGCTCTCCGTCCGCGCGGGCGATTCGCGTTGAGATAGCCTTTCCGGTACGCCAGTCAGGCTCGAAAATGCATTGTGCTGGGATGATGCACCGCTGGCCTTTTTTCCAAGCGTTTCTAAACGATGGTTTCTCCGCCGCAGTCTCACTGCGCGCGTTGTAAGTGGACCGAGCCAGTGTCGCGGACTTCGCCCAAAAAGGAAGAAGACCGAAAGTGCCTGCCGAAACGTCGTATCGAGGCACTGCATCGTCCTGCGCATCGGCATGAGGGTGACGTCGTACAAACGCGCCTGTGTAGCCAGGCCACAGATCCGTCACGTAGTCGCCCTCAGGCTGCGTACCGAATGCGATCGCCAACTGCCGTGGTTCTGGTGCGTGAAAGTGGCTGCACATGTCTAACCCCCATTCTCAATTGGGCGTCCATAACCGACTGGGGACGCATTCAGGTGTTGGAATCCATTTACGGACATTGGTTCTGCCCGCGGGACCACACGCCCCTCCTGCTCTACCCTCCCGCTTAGGCAACTCCAGGAGATGCAGCTGCAGGCGCAGAGGTGAACACCGTCGTTTTCGCATGAGCTTCGTTCACAAATGCCGTGATGTACTCAATAACCCGTGGTTTCAGTCGTGAGTAGTGCGTACCGAGATCCTCAAGAGGTTCACGCTCGATCCAGGCAGGAAAGGCCGTGGCCAATTTTATATCGACCACTGAACTGTTGTGTTTGACGCAGTTGTTAATCATCCGCAGTTCATTGGCCGCGTCATAACCAGCCAAACTCGGGCAATCGATCAACCCAGACTTGCCTGCAATCAGGTCCTGTTTTTTTGCGGGAGCTAGACCCGGAAATGTTCCTCTCAGAACCTTGCTGATCTGGATTTCTACCAAGCGGTGGAGGCCGACGATTGAAAGCTCCTCCCCGAGGCTTCTAACCTCCTGAGCCTGGTGGTAGTCATCCTCGAGAGAAGACACAAAGCCCTCGAAATCCTGCTCGTGCTCGAAATCACTAGCGGACACACCTCCAAAGGACTCCCTGAGGGTTTGCTCTTGGGCGGAAATGGAACGGTAGAAATGATCTCGGAACTCGTCGAGCACGTCTGTATTGAAGTTCAAATGCATCAACTTCATAAGGGGCCCAAGGCCTTGGTTTTTCTTGAACATGAAAATCGTCCCCGCCTCACTCTATGTGAATGCCCGGCTCATAGACCAGGCGTAACGGGGACGATCATAAACAACTTGGGGATGTGTGGCAGCTTAGGTATCTCGGACAAGCACGACTTAAGGCACCGGCAACCGATCAGCGTATTCGCCGTCGGCATTCTGCAGCTCCTCTGCCTGCGCATTCACGCTGGAGGAATCGGTACCGATCGCACTAGGGCAGCCTCAAATGCCGCCGATACAATTTGGCTCCCTTTTACAGCTTGCTGGTACCGCCCCCTCAAATGGTTACATGAAACGCAAGGTAGGCGGTCAGCTGGGCTCACCAAACTTGAGAAAATCCTCTCACCCTATTTGGGATATGCAATGGGGGGCAAACCAGCTCTGTCACAGGTGAGTAAGCACGCGGACTCCATTGCCTAGACGCACTGTACCTTTCGTTTCACTTCGGGACTTGCGAATATGCGCGCGTGATACCAAATGGAATTTCCACGCTCAACCTGGACAAGCACTTGAAACTTCAATACGAACTGCAGCTCAGCGCCTCTCGAAATGCCGTGTGGATACATGCCAGCGATGGTTCGACGGTTGGCCGCTTTGGGAGGATGGGCATCGACCTTCACAACACCGTGACCGAACAGATGGCCGGCGCCTCCGAGTGCCGCCTTTGTACCCACGGACAGCCCAGCATAGAAGATTGGGAACTGTTTCGTGCTAAGGCCCTTGAGTGGTGGGGATTATCGGTACCAGTTGATGCGTTCGATAAAAACTTTCTAAACACGTCTGCATAGTCCCGCGGTACACCAGCTAGGCCTACTCCAATTTTGGCCGTGGATCAGCTGCAATGGGACAGGCTGCAAAGCTGGCAGATGGCACCCGCCTTTCATTTCCACGATCGGCCACACAGGGTCGATCATGTATGTCCAAACGGGACGACATTCTTACCCCATATTCAGTTGATGATCGCGTATCGTCCTTAACTGACTATGAGGTAAGAACAATATGTCTGATTCCGAGCGCTACCACCCTCTTGTTCGTGAGAATTAAAGCCTTCGCTTGTGAATTAAAGCTGTCGCAGATCGCTGACAACTTGATTCGCAACATGCCTACAGCGACAGATGTATCTCTGTATTTGTGTCATTGGCAAACCCATCCGTAGGGTCTGCCACCTGCTGAGCAGAAGCCTGTGCATCCCACCGCAACGTTTGAGCCGCTCGCGCAGTTTGAGTTTGGGTTAAAGCCAGTCGTAGGGCCCCAGCAACCGCAAGGCTGGGTTACCGCGCCACTCGGCATGCCGCCTGGCATTGGCATCGGTAGAGGCGCGGGTATGGGCATCGCAACAGTGGAAACCGAGCTAGACACCTCTTGTCCTGGACGCTCCTGCTGGGCCCACGCAAAGAAGCCATTCCCTTTCTCGTAAGCTTCGTCTTCAACGCTGTTGGCGTTTCGGGAATAGTGCACGGCAAAACTGCTGACACCCCAGTTACGGTATTGATCAACATGTGTTAGCTCATGTGCCCACAACGAGGGATCAGCAGCGCCTCCTTGATCTCTGAACACTACTACGTCAATCAAGGTGACTGCATTTGCAGCCCCCCCCTGTTCAAGAAGGCGGGCCAGGTTCACAAACCCATTATCCCCGATCTTGAATCTGACCTGATTCATGGACTCCTCCGAAACGTACCCTGTGAGGTCTCGCCGGATGCTGTCCGGTATAGGAGCAGAGCCATTGATTGCCGTGTCCCGCGAAGCCCGGATGGCTTGCTCCAGGATCGGACCAGTCAATAAGTTGGCTTGTAGTTCGTTCAGAGCATTCGCGACATCCTGTACGGCCTTTTGCGCCGTAGCACCTCCCTGATCAACGATGATTTTACCTTGTTGACCCAAGTTTTCAGGGCTCATTCCGCCATGCTGCAAGTTGCAGACAACGTCCAAGACACCGCCACATGCCATGACCGGCGATGTGAGGAGAGATAAGGCTAATCCGGCCACCAGGCGCCGCAGGCGGTCATTGAGCTTGATCACACGCATAGGTATCCCCTTTTAACAATTTCATCCACGCTAAAGGGGACAGCAAAACTCCGATTAATCGCTGGACGATCCACCGTTGAGTCGGTTCATGATGAACTGCTTGCTCTACTGGTGTTAGTTCCGCATGTTCTGTTTGTCAATCTAAGGTGATCTGAAAGTGGTTGATGATCATTGGTCTAGTCGCTTGCTTCATCGTTGATTCATGGCCCGGCTACCGACCTGCCGCCGGTGCTGTTAACCCTACACCAAACCTTTGTCCTCCCTGGCTTCGACAGTCTTAATTCTCTAGCGCATCAGTCCGAACCGGCGTTTTTGTCTATTGCGACAGATTTGCGCTTCCTCCACAGGAGGCTGAAACCCGCGCATCGGCGCCGGCGACCTGACGCGCTGATTGGCTTTCAACCTTTGATTTCGTCCCGCATGTTGCGCGGCCCCACAAAACGCATCACCACCAAACTTGCAAGCATTCCAACCGCACTGCCGAGCAGCAGCCAAGCGCCAGGAGCGATTGCGGGGCTGTCCGCGAGCAGGCCCAGCCCGCCTGCAATTGCAGCGCAACCAACCGACCTGAAGAACGGCTTGGCCTTCAACTGAAGAGGAGCAAGCTCGTCGACGCGTCGCTCGACCTCCTCCGCACCTGCAGCGGTCTGTTGTCTGATCGACTCGCTGAACTTAACGAGGTCTAGCGTCCGTTCGTCTTCCGCGGTCGTATTCTGCTCTCGGTGTAAGCGCCGATCGTTAACTGCCCTCCGGACTATCGACTCGTCAGGCAGTCCTGGTACGGAATTCCAATGGCATGTTTTGACGCCATAAGCGCTGAGAAATCGAATCGAGACGTGCGGTCGTTTTAGGACCTGAAGATATCGCTGATCAAGCACAACGACCCACTCATCCCTATCATCACTCGGCGCAACTATCATCATCCGCTCCGCAGCAGGGTATTTTGCTTCACTGACCCAGGCAGCAATTGATGACTGCTCGTGCCTTCGCATCAACGCGACACGGTGCTTGCCTTCGTGTGCAAAGAAAATCCCCAGTGCGGGATACCAGATGTACAGCACATCATCAGGTGTGCAGAAGTCGCTCTTGTATTTGGTGATCCTTTTCCAGACTTCATCGTCACTGACGTCCTCAGGAAATCCCCCAATGTTGGAGCCGACGACGTAGCGAGGATCCACGTAGGCACGCAAGGCCCGCTGTTGCAGGTCCTGCTCCCAATTCAAGAAAGGTAATACCAGCCGCATAAAGTCGCTTGGCCAATATGCACACGTGTTACCGCGTGCTGAGGCCATCCAGTCATCCTGAAGAGCCTGGCTCGCTCCGCTTTTGGAAAGTCTGTCCAACGTGATTTTCAGGTCGCACAAATATCGGACTTCACGCTCAAGGGCGTCCGATACCGTCGATTGCAACAGGTTCAGTGGTTCATCATTTTTCACGCAAATGCCACCTCACATAACACTGCCGACGTTCGAGCTCGGGACACGCATTCCTTTCGGCGGATTGAAGGAGACACGCTTTCAGAACTGGTCCCTAATCCGTAATGGATTGTCATCTCGGCTCCTCGATTGGTCGTCCGATTCTGACTCTAGGTTTCGGAATTGTTGCGCCTGTTCGCGACGCTGTCGCAGGCCAGAGGCTCACTGTTCGCATAATACGGCTAGCGCCTGAAAATGGTCGTAGTTGGACTTCTCACCATACGGAATTACTCCTTAATCAGGTAGATATCCCGATTTCGAGGGATCGGCTTCGCACCGCTTCGCGGGTCGTCTCCCTTGCCATTTTTCCCTGCGCAAGCGCCTTTCGGCGCGTGGAATTTGTGGCGAGTGCCCTTCAGTGTATGCTTCGCCCATATACTGTACATTCATACAGGCACAACATGAACGATATTGCCATTCTAGGACGCGTCCGCCTCGAACTTCCCGCCGCGGCACTTCCCTTCTTCACATCGACGCTGAGTTGCGGCTTTCCGTCTCCTGCAGAAGATCTGATCGAGGAAATGAGCTCGCTGGACGAACTCGCCATCTCGAACCCACCGGCAACCTACCTGGTGCGATGCGCCGGGGACTCAATGATTGATGCGGGGATCTATGAGGGCGACGTCATTGTCGTCGACAGATCCAAGAAGGCTGTGAATCGTTCGATCATCGTTGCTGTCTTTGAGGGCGAGTTCATCTGTAAAAGATTAATTTTTAGCGCCGGTAGCGTTCTGTTATGCCCTGAAAATAATAATTATTCTCCGATTGTGATTAAAGACATCGAAAACCTAGTGGTGTGGGGCGTCTGTACCTTCAACCTCCACAAGCTATCCACGATATGACCCGCAAGGCGTTCATACTTATTGATGCCGACAATTTTTACTGCTCCTGTGAAAGAGTTTGGCGGCCTGAGCTCTGGAATAAACCGGTGGTCGTCGCTGGAAGTGGTGATGGTTGCGTTATTGCTCGTAGCCCTGAGGCAAAATCTCTCGGAATCAAGATGTCCGACCCTGTACACCTAGTCCGGGAAGAACATTGGCGCTCGGGACTTATTATCTGTTCCGCGAATTTTCCTCTCTATGGGGACTTGTCCTCAAGGATGATGCGCACCATCGCGCCCCTTGTACCCGCCTTGACGGTTTACTCAATCGATGAGGCCTTCTGTTTATGCGATGGAATGAGCGATGACCAGTTACACCAGGTGGCTGTACAGATCCGCGCAAGGGTCTTGGCATGGTGTGGGCTGGGAACTGGTGCTGGCATTGGCCCCACCCCCACCCTGGCAAAGCTCGCGTCCTACGCCGCGAAGCGTGTGACGAAAACCGGACTGGTCAACCTAATGCAACCCGAAGACCGGCTCATGATGCTCCACCTTGCGCCCGTCTCCGAGGTTTGGGGAATTGGACCTGCCGTAACTGAGAAGCTCCGGTTGATGGGGATAAACACCGCGGCGCAATTCGCTCAGCTCCCGCGACACGTTGTTGAAAGGGAGTTTCCTGTCACCGTCCTGAGAACCCAGCTAGAGCTCAATGGCGTCTGTGCCGTCCCTCTGACTGGAAACGACGGAGTACGTGACATGATCAACGTCTCCCGCAGTTTCACCGCGAGAATCGAGTCAGAGAAGGACCTGGTTGCTGCCACTGTGGATTTTGCCGCTCGGGCTTCGGCGAAACTGAGGAAGCAAGGTTCAGTGGCATCCGCCATGCGGGTATATGCGCGAACAAGCCCCTTTGACAACAAGCAGGCACCCTACGCTAAAACGGTAACCGTCCCTTTCTCTCAGCCGGTGGCTGATGCTCGGGTCTTCGCTCGTAGCGCCGCACAAGCCGCACGATCGATTTACAGGCCTGGCGTTCGTTTTTCTAAGGTGGGGATTCTGCTCATGGGGCTGCAGTCCGCAACGGAAATGCACCAGCAAGACATGTTCGGATATGACGCTGGCGCGGAGGAGAGAGTAATGGGGGCAATTGATCAGATTAATGCCAAATACGGTCGAGGTACCGTAAAGCTTGGTCGTTCGATTCTATCGGCTGAAGCAGAAGGTCGCGGTAAAAACGTCAGCCCCGCTTTCTCGTGCCGGGCGTCTGACTTGAAATTGGTTTACTGACAGGAACTACTGCGCACTACTGCAAGCAGCAAGCTGCTTGTCCCTGTCCATTTTCCCTTCGGGCTGCGACCTCAGTCCTTCTTACTGAACACCAGAGCGAGGTGGTTCCGCTGTGGTGCAGTCTTACCCCACGCCTCCTCGATACGTTGCTTCGCGTGGACTTGTGCCGGCATTAATGGCTGGTGACCGTGCTCCAGACACTCCAGGGCGGTACCCTGACCTGCCTCCTCCAGATAGCGGTACGGCGCTTCTATGAACGTCGCAAAGGGGACGCTCGTTATCCGACTTACCCTGGCTTCACAGTAAATGTCTGCCCACAGGTTTAGCTCGTTACGACCTATGGTGATTGGGGTGCCCGCATCGCCTTCGTTGGACATTTGTTTTCCTTATGGTTTGAGATGGCCAAAGCCTACAACATGTCAGCGAAATGCAACCCTAGATAGGAGGGTTGGCATTGACCCTGCGCTGCAGCTCGAGCAGTTGCTTACGCGCCTTCATGTTCATGACCAAAGCCTCCCGAAGCATTGCGAATTTTGGTTCGTATTGGTGAAACAGCTGCTGAAGCCAGTAGTCCGCTTTTCTGATGACCGCATTCGGATTGTATGTGTAGCCATCTCCTTTCCTGATCACCTCCTGCCGTTGCCTCTTACCACCACCTGGCTTGTCGGAAAAAATAATTCGCGTCCATACGATAGACACCGAGCCTTCTCTGTTTGTCTTCACTTGGACACTCCGATAGAGAAGCTTGCCCTCGTCCTTGGCATCTTGGATGAAACCATCTTTCAACCGGAGGGCTTCGGTTCTGAGTAGGTCATGGATGGCATCGCACTCCTTAATCATTGGCAGGTAACGGGCACTCAGCTCGCCGCGAATGGCAGCGCCAGTGATAGGTTCAATCATTTCACTACCCTTATAAGAGAAATCCAGCGCCCCACATTTCCCTTATTAGGGTCGACATCAATCAGCGTCGAGCAGCAAGGGAAAGGAGGTCTACACACTATTGCGATTTCTTTAGTCACATTTCCCTTATAAGGGAAATTTCAACAGACTCTAAAATCATTGTTATCAAATCGTATCTTCATTTCTTTTATAAGGGAAATACAGATCAGAGCATTGAGGTTGAACGGCCGAGACCAAACCACCCGTTTTCAGGGGTTAGCGGGGCATTTCGAATGATTTTTTGATTGCCCGGACATGGGGTCGAATTGGGGGGTTGCATATCTGAAATCGATGGCAGGATTTGAACGTAGGACGTTTGTAGACCGTTTGTTGTTTGCCGGAATGCCAACGTCGTTGCGCATACGTTTTTTGAAACCCATCGCGAGTGGTCGATCGACGAACGATTGTCGACCGATTGTCACCGCGACTTTTCAGAGCATCTAACCCAAGCAAGGCGCTAAGGAGCACCATGGCCACTAAACAGAAAGGCACCCAACCATTTGTCGTGGGATTGGATATCGGCTATTCGAACGTCAAGCGCGTTTCTGGCTATGCCGACGATAACGATCCCGAAGTCGTAGTTCGTCCAGCACAAGCGGCCCCCATGAGTAGTCTCAACGGCAATGCGACGCTTAAGGAAGGTGAGCACTACGTGCACGTCAATAACGTGCCATGGGTTGGATTTGTAAGCCCTGGTCGGGCGGGAGTGAAGCGAGAGCTTCATGCTGATTACCCTGCGACAGATCTGTACAGAGCACTGTTTAATGCGTCCATCAGCGACGCATGCAAGGATGGTCGGACTGAAATCGATCACCTCATCACTGGCCTACCTGTAAATCAATCACGCAACCCGGACCTGGTTGAGCGACTGACCAAACAGCTTTCGGGGACTCACGTGGTCGCGCCTAAACGCGAAATCACCGTGCACAAAGTCACCGTGCTGCCTCAACCGGTGGGCATTCTCAACCACATTTACGCATACCATCCTGACGCCGAAATTTTGGATGAGTCGGTCGTTCTCGTCCTCGATCCGGGCTTCTTTTCTGTAGATTGGGTAGTTTTCCGCCGTGGGGACATTGTGCGGGATTCGTCGGACTCCTCTATGGATGCGATGAGTGCACTCCTTGATGCCGTTAACGCCGAAATTGCCAAAGACTTCGGTGGTAACGGTCCAGGGCGGGACAAAATCGAGATCGCCCTGCAGAGCGGCAAGCAATACGTTTACCTGTATGGTGACGCGGTTGAACTAGCACCCTACATACAGCGAGCATCCTCAGTCGTCGCGCCGAAAGCGCTTCTCAACATGAAGCAGCAGATGCGCTTTCTCGAAGGCGAGGCCATTGACTATGTACTGTCCGGAGGGGGTGGCGGCGAGTACTACCTTGAAGCTGCAAAGGACGTATTTCCTCGCTCTAAAGTGTTATCGCCTCCTGCGCCAGTTGCCCCTGTTGCTTCTGTTGCCTATGGCTACTTCCTACAACATCAGTAAGGAGTAGGTGATGAGTGAGATGGATGATGACGAGTCGACCCTCAAAACGCTTGTGAAGCTCACTGCGGAGTCAAAGCTTCTGTACCAGGACCTTCAGACCACACCTAAAATGCGAAGGGCCCGACGCCTCATCTATCTCGCTCAGATGGGCTTGATGGCTGAAAAAAGCATGGAAGCTGGGCATTCGCCCATAGGGCAAGTCTCTTCGGTTCTTGCTGGTCCTCCAGCAATAACCCCTGAAAAGGTCGTGGTTAAAGCAGGCTGCGCGTCACTAGACGAGGGGAGGAATTCTAGCGAACGAGTCCGTAGCCTTGTCGAAAGCCCAACAGAAATCCGGGAGGAAGAACAGACTCATGCGGGCAATCTGCTGCCTCCATCCAGTGAAACCGCTGTCGCCCCTGCCCTGCCAGCCGAAAGGGTCGTACGCATTGACGTAGAGCCTTCCCGGCCAAGGGCTTCTGGACCGGCCGGAGTTGTTCGGCAAAGGCGAGCCCCCGGATGGTCGGCAGACCTAACCAAAACATCATAAAAAAAGCCCGCAAAATATTGCGGGCTTTTTTTTAAAATGTGAAATATTTGTGAATTAAAGTGCGCTTAACGAAACTTTACAAACCAATTTTCCAATAACAATTGTATCGGGACTCTTAAGATCGCCCGTTTCCGGCGTAACCGATACTGTTGTGCCCATGATATTTGGGTTGGTAGAGGTAAGTGCAAAACCTGTGATTACAGGAGAAACCTGACGAATAAGAACTGAATTACGCATCGCAATAAGGAAAACACCTTCGTCAAGTGAATTTCTTGTTATGTCTACAAGGACAATATCATTCCTGCCAACTACTCCTGCCATGGCGTCGGTATTTACCGATACCGCTCTCGTTCTATCAGGTGTCAGACCGTACTCAGACAATAATCTAAGAGGAATAGGCAACGTCTTCATCACCGGATCTACACCACCTTCAGCAGGAGCATGGGGTATGAAATTCAGCGTATAGGCCAAATTTTCCGGGGTTTGTACCAATAAAGATACGGCATCCCCGGTTTCAGGTACGTCGGATCCGGTGCTTAGATACTCGACTGTAGTTTCTAATGCTCGGGCAAGAACGATCAGTCGTTCCCTAGGGCAAGATGTTCCCTTATAGAGCATATTTTTCACCGTCGATTCCGCCTCCTCAATCAAGTGAGCCAGCTTCGTCGCTGAAAGATCCTTCCTCTTCATCAGCTCCTGCACTCGACTAACGAAAGCCTCATGAGTTACGGCTTCAGGTGAATACTGCATTTGTGAGCGGTCCTCGACTATTGCGACCCTGGTGTCACTTCCGACGATGTAAGACTTCGTAGGATTAGGTGTAGATCAGCGTACGCAAAAGGGAAATTTTCATTTATAGGTGGGTCAATTTACACCTATTCATAGGTTCAGATCAAAACAGAAATTCAAATACGTATCAGGGTAGATTTACCTGATGTCAGTGTCAGATTAAGTAATATCATTTTGACGTCACAATAGTGGCCTTTAAGGGTTATGGATCCAAAAACCTCACCTTTTTTAGGGAAAACCTTAGGAGTTCCCCAAAAATCTAAGGTTTTTCCTACCGCTCGTCCGGAAAATAGACCTCGTTTACACTAAATCGGGGTCACATCGTGATGAACCATCTTGAAACATCCTGAACCATGAGTAGAATGCGCCGCATGAACAGCGTCACATTTACACAGCGGATGGGGTCAGATTGCGATGGAATGGTTCAACAAATCGCTGGTAGCAGCAGTCCTAACCGGGATTGTTAGTCAGCACGCCGCGGCATTCAGCCTGAAAGGGACAGTGTGGGAGCAGGAGGCCAACCGCCAATGCAAGGTTGACCCAAAGCTCCTCTATGCCTTTGCAATTGTTGAATCAAAGAAATACGCAAAGCAGATGGTCACTCCGAATCCTTATGCCTTGAACATCTCAGAAAAGGCATTCCACCCAGCGACCAAAACTGAAGCTGCGACCCTTTTGACGAATGCTTTGACAAAGACTCGATCAGTTGCCGTGGGTGCTATGCAGGTCAGTCTTCGGTGGAATGGTCATCGAGTGGCAAACCCTAGTGAGCTTTTAGACCTCCGGACAAATGTTCGTGTCGGCACCGAAATTCTCTGCGAGTTCTTAAAGGGTGGACAAGGTGATTTACCACTCGTACTGGGTCGGTATCACACACCGAATAAAGACCTGGAAAGCGTAGCCCGCGAATATGGCCGCAACGTAATCGCTGTGTGGCGCAACCTGATAGTCCTGGAACAAGAAGGTGCCAAATGATGGACGCATTTGCTTTAGACCTGACTCTACGCCTTGCCAAGGAATGGGCCGTCAACAATGATCCAGCTTTTAGCCGATACTTCGATCTTTCCCCAGTGGACCGCTTGTGGATCGTTAATGCCACCGACTCAGACCTCTCTGAAGTGTCAGCGATACCCACGTCGATCTTGTTTGTTAACGTCGGAGATTTAGGGGCCCAAACTCCGGTATTCCGCACACCCTCTCCAGCTGTGACTGCGATCAGCCAAATCCTTGGTGCCGTCGCGGACGATCTAAAGACACGCGGCCGGGTTGCTCGAATCAATTGGGGAATCAACAGCGAAGAAAAAGCCGATTGGCTGACGAAAAGCACCATGAAAGACAGGATGCTGCTCGCCGATCAAGGGCGCGTTACGTTCTCGGCGAGAACCCCATTCAGCAAGATTCAAGTGGGTTTTCCGGATAGCAACGTGAGGATTGCCAATGTCATGAGGATATTGTCAGGAGGCCGCCGCAGTGAATAAAAATCACCTAGCACAACGCCTTCTCAAAGCCGGTATGAGCTCAGTATTGGTAAGTATTCAAACGGGCCTCTCTTCTGACCAGGTTTTGATGCCAGTTACGCGCAAAATACGCTCGATCCGAGATGTAAGCACAGCTAAATCACTTCCTCGCCTTGAAGAGATTCTGGAAAGTGCAACTAAGGCTTCTGATGGCGCAGCCTTGCTCCTGCTCTACACATCGAAGGCTGTCGACTGGCAAATACAGATCGACATTGATGCCCTGGTTAACGCGTATGAGGCATACCTCCGCGAGTACTTGGGCAGCGCTGGGGTTAACGCCCCCTCCCCTCTTTCACTTGATGAGGCGTGGATTCTCACTCGAGAGCTCAGGTCCACCAGCGAAGTATCTCTACATAACAAATTAATCTGCAGCATTATGAAAGGGCGTTGAAATGGACGAATCACTTGCCAAAACCCTCGTTCACGTAGGGTTTCGATCCGCAATCATCCGAATCCACACAGGCATGACTCGTAAGCAGGTCACGAGCTTGCGTAAGCGAGAAGGTATTGTTGGTCCATCCGAATCCGGCCCCCTTCCTAATGCAGAGAGTCTCCTCGCCAAAAAGGAAGCAACCCTAGAAGCAAGCCTTTTCATGCTGGCCTACTTGATCACGGCCAAATCGCCGCGAACAACGATCGACGTCGAAGCTGTTATGGCTGCTCACTCACAGTACTACGACTGCCATGCGGCACTCCGCAATGGTCAACTCGACTTAGAAAACGTTCTGGAGATCGATGACGCGTGGGTTATCGCCCGTGACTATCGCTCCAAAGAAGTAACCATGCGATCTTGCAGCACCTGCCACATTGAATTCGTGGTGAGCATAAATCGTCCTAAACATTGCTGCCCCCTATGCGATGGTGTCCAGGTCCGTGACCGCTTCCATTGCGATCACGCTGATCGAGCTGTTTCTAAGCGGTCAGTTGCAGAGTTGATCGAGCTATCCAGAAAAGTTACCCAGTGGGCGAATTGGGGTTACTCGCCTACAGAAATTCAGAAGGAATTGGGAATCTCGCAAAAGGAATTTGATGCTTGTACAAAACTCCAAGGTTTCACCGATCCGCAGCTTCAAGGTGTGCTCAACAAGTACACAAGCGGTGACTCTCTTGTTAAAGCGCTATTGAAAGATTCCCGTTCGCGGCCTGTGCATTCAAAGGTGCTGTAAATCCATGCATGCGCCGACAGAGGAGCAGGCAGCATTTAGAAGGGCCGCTGTGGAGCTCCTAGAGGCTCCACGAGGTGTTATTAAATCAACCGCTGGGGCAGGTTGCGGAAAAACCACCGCGTTAAAAGGGGCAGCTTTAGACTGCCGTAAAGCCGGCGCAAGCCGGCTTCTTGTTTTGGCATTCAGTAAAAATCTGGTTACCGACCTGCAGGCTACATTCGGTGATGTTGCGTCTGTGCGAACGTTCAATAGCCTGGCATTTGAATGGGCACGCAATAGCATCACTGGGCGTAACGTCGGTCAGATCTACGCTGCGCATGTCATTGAAGCCTTTGATTTAGATAGTAAAAAGCTACCAATTGATCACGTTCACTTTGCAAAGGTGATCATTGGTGTCCTTTCGAATTACTGTTACAGCAGCAACCGCGAGATCAGCCGCCATCACATCCCTTCCTGGGTTCAGGATCCTGTTGTAGGTGACCTTGCCGCAAAATATGCTCAGGTCCTTTTCAACGCCTTAAGGCCTGGCGCCAAAACCCGTTTAAACCTCCCCCATGACGTTTATGTTAAAGCCTGGCAACTCGACGGATGTAATGGGCTATCCGCATTCGATCAGGTCTACATGGACGAAGCAAACGACGCCACAGACGTCATGCTTTCATGTCTAGCATTCGCACGCCGTGCCTGCTACGTGGGTGACGCAGGGCAACAGATCTTTTCGTTTCGTGGATCAAAAGATGCAATGCTCAAGGTTCCTGGTCGGCAATACCCGCTAACCCTTTCATTCAGATTCGGCCCACAAATTGCGAACCTTGCAAATGAAATTCTCTCGAAAAAGTCCACCCCTCCCCCAATAACGCTTCGCGGAATGGCCGGTAAAGCCGGCCGCATCGGACCAGTGCCATCAAAGGAACCACATACTCGGTTGTTTCGCACTAATACCGGCGTTATCCGTGACGCCTTGGTCCTTGGGGATATGGCCGAGTCTTACGCAATAACAGGGGACACAAGTGACATCCGGGAGAAAATCTATTCGACGTATGCCCTGATGAGAAACTCATCAAGAGAGGCAAGGCATCCTGCATATGCCTTCTTCAAAACCCATGACGATCTAGCGCAATGGGCTGCGAGCAACCCACTTTCTGAGATTGGTCTGATTTATGACTTAGCTAGAGACTACTCGGAAAGGGAGCGCGACCTGGACAAGATACTTTCGAATCGACATCCCCCGAATAACCCTCGAATTCAGTTGATGACCTGCATTAGAGCAAAAGGTCGGGAGTTCAATAACGTCGTAGTGAGAGATGATTTCCGCACACGATCGACCAGCGGTTTCAGGCCCCCCTCCCCCACCCAGTTAGATGATGAACTTAATCTCCTTTACGTCGCGGTCACACGAGCAAGGTACTGCGTTGAGCTGCAACCCGAGTTTTAACCACGTCTAACAGAAAGCCCTCCGGGGCTTTTTTTTGTACCTGAGATTTATGATGTGTGTTCCTTCGTAATTCCCACCATGGGAATTATATGCCGACATTTGTAGATCGATTGTCGACCGAAAGTAGCTCGGTTGTTTCGGCAGCGCATCTGCACGTAATCCTTCATCGCGATTGCCGACCGCTAGTCGATCGATTGTCGCCCGTTCGTGAGCTCCCCAATCCAGCTGGCAAATTAAATCGGATCCGCCTTAATTCTTAATAGCCGCGACGAATGGTCAGGGTGATTGAGCGGTAGTGTGTCAGCGACATTCCTTTCATTACCCCATAATCAGCTGCAGCATTAGGATGGACGCCGTTCAACTGCATCCCACTCGCCCCTCGCCTTATCATTTTTATTTAGGCGCTATATCCAATTCCCACTATGGGAATTTCAACTATCCACTTTAGACTCAGACTGCCTGAGGGGCTCACCACAAGACCTGCCCTGGATAAACAACTCCAATCGGTCTGTATGAATTTTGACGTTCCCTGATTAATTTTTCCAATCGATCCACAAGTCAGACCGAGCCCCGAAAACGGCCGTCGAGCCAGACCTAAAAACACATTCCCACTATGGGAATTCTGCCGCAGTTAGGAACAAACCAGCCGGCCTGGTGGGGCCTCGACCCTTTCGATATCAAAGTGAAATCAGTCTTTTCGGCTTGGGGCTTTAAATCGGTACTTGAGTCACATCGAGCCTCAAGAACGACCGCAAAAAAACGCCGAGATCCACATTCCCAGTGGTGGACTTTGCCCACCAAGAATTGGGCCTCCAAACGACCAAGGCCAGCTTCACCACGATCGCCAAAGTGAACGAACTTTGAGACGCGGCCAAATTAGGTTGTTGATTCAATCACGTGGCATACGGAGCCGGGACGGGCCCCGCCGTGACATCCATAAATACGAATTCCCACAGTGGGACTTTCATGACTGGTGCGTCCTGCCAAGCGAACAGGACGAGCCGTACACGGTCAACGACAACGACCTCTGACGCTCTTAGCCTGGTCGACGAATCGATCACGAGACACACAAAACCGAAAGAGCACCACCGTGAAAACCATTAATACGAATTCCCACAGTGGGACTTTTCATGACTAGTGCGTCCTGCCAAGCGAACAGGACGAGCCGTACACGGTCAACGACAACGACCTC